>SPDA01000216.1 GCA_004525155.1 Spirochaetales bacterium | reverse complement strand
TCCATGCCGTTCGCCGCCTCTCCGGCGACAGTCAGGCCTTCCTTCCTGCATATATCTCTTAAAACGATCCGCATGAAGAGAAGATCATCAACGAGGAGAACCGACGCTGCCATCAGAACCTGGCTACCCATTGCATTTTCAGATATTCCTCAATAAAGCCGTCAATACTGCCGTCCATGACGGCCTGGATGTTGCCGGTTTCCTTCTTGGTCCTGTGATCCTTCACCATGGTGTAGGGCTGGAACACATAGGAACGAATCTGGTTTCCCCAGGAAATGTCTTTCTTTTCCTGAAGCATTTTGCCCCGTTCCTTTTCCTGTTCCGCGCTGTAGAATTCGAAAAGTCTCGAACGGAGGACCTTCATGGCCATGGACTTGTTCTTGTGCTGGCTCCTCTCGTTCTGGCACTGTACCACGATACCCGTGGCAAGGTGGGTCAGACGGACGGCCGAATCGGTCTTGTTGACATGCTGGCCGCCGGCACCCTGGGACCGGTATGTATCGATCCTCAAATCTTCGGGCCGTATGTCGATTTCAATGTCGTCCTCGATAACCGGAGAAACAAAGACCGACGCAAAGGACGTGTGCCTGCGCGCGTTGGAGTCGAAGGGAGAAATACGGACCAGCCGGTGAACGCCTGTTTCCCCTTTCAGATACCCGTGGGCATAGGGACCGTCAATCTGAAGGGTAACGGATTTGATGCCGCCTTCCGCTTCCAGCAGGTCCAGGGTCTCCAGAGAATACTCCTTGTTTTCCGCCCAGCGAGTGTACATGCGCAGCAGCATATGCACCCAGTCGCAGGCCTCGGTTCCGCCGGCTCCGGAATGAATGGTGAAAAACACGGCCGTATCATCGTACCTGTCGCTCATCATCTCCACAATCCGGAGTTTTGCGTAAGCATCCCTGTATTCGTGCAGCGAAGCTTCGAGATCGACGCACATGGATTCGTCGCGCTCCTCCATAGCCATGGCGTAGAGCCCCCGGAGATTGTCGATGCCGCGCTTGAGCGACTCCCAGGGTTCCACCTTCTTTTTCAGTTTCGTAATACCGGAAAGAGTGGTTTCCGCCTCTTCCCTGTTTTTCCAGAAATCGGGAGAGGCGCTTTTGTCTTCCAGTTCCCTTATTTTCTGATAGGTTTTTTCCGAGTCAAAGATGCCTCCAGGTATCTTCGAAATTTTCGGTGAGCAATTTTACGTCAAATTGGAGGTCCGCAAGCATTATTTCATCCTTTGATTATAGCTTTACAATGGTCTTACGCCATTTTTTTTCCGTCAGAAAAGTTATCGACAGCGTTTCTTCCATCGGATACTGATAGAATCTTATTTTGTCGTAAAAATCCGTCGCCTTGTCAATATCCCGTTTGAGCCGGAGAAGACTGTTCTCCTTAATCTTGGTCGACTCGAAAACCTCTTTCATGACCTGCCGGAACCCGTATTGCTTGAGCAGGTCAAAAACTGCTTTCTTGTTGTCCTCACTTCCAATGTCGCACGCGATCGATACAAACATGAGGATAGTGTATTGATTAGTATTTTTTATGTCAAATGACTTTTTTTCCGATGGACTAAAAGGGTTTCCGCCGACTAAAATAGAAGTATGAAAAACCGTGTAGCATTCCTGTTTCCTTTATTGTTTCTCCTCTGCTCCGGATGGGTGATTTCCCAGGATCAGGCCGTATTCGCCCCGTTTGTTTCCCGGCTTCAGGCAGTGCTGGAGAAGGATACCATCAAACTTACCTGGAAGAACACAGACGATATCAAGGGAAAACTCTTCATCTACCGGCATACAGAGGAAATCACTGCCGAGAATTTCCCGCAGTCCATGAAAATAGGCGAGGTCGAGTCCGGGGTCGAAAGCTACAGCGACAAGCCCCTTGACACCAGATCCTACTATTACGCCGTGCTTATCCAGGGCCAAGGTGAAAAGCTCTACAATCTGTTCATTCCCTTCCGGAACAAGACTACCCTGGCCGTGGGACGGGACAGGATTATCACAGAAGAGGATCTCGCCGTCCGTATCACGAAGATTTCGACGGCCCTGCAGAACGACTTTATTACCCTTACCTTCACTTCTTCCGCCGCGGAAAGGGAAATCAGCATATACAGAAATACCGTGCCCATCCGTTCGACAGCAGATCTCATGCAGTCCGCATCTCTGAAGACGATGTCATCCTCAAAAACATCGATGCAGGATTACGCAATTCCCGGCATCAACTATTATTACGCCGTTCTCGACACCACCATGGTGAAACTGGGTAAAATTTCGCTCAAACCAGGGGACAATACAACAATTCTGCCCGCACAGATTCCCGCCGGCTCCAGGATTGGTCTTCCCGGTTCTAATTCGAGCAGACCCCTGCCCTTGCCCCTGTTTCCCCTGAGTTACAATTTATCGACAGGCACAAGCCTCGGCAGTCCCTATGCGTCCCTTCCCGTGGAACGGCAGATGGACAATAAAACCAGGGAGGCTCTTTACCAAATCTACAGGATCAATCCCGAAGAGAAAACTGAAGAACCGGAACCCTATGTGTTTCCGGAAGACAGGCCGGACAAACCCGCCTCCGGTGAAGCCTATGCCCTCCAGTCCCTGCTGCAGGATTCCTTCGAAAAACAGGATTGGGCGAAGGCGGGCAAGGATCTTGAAAATTTCTTAAGCCTTCACCGCTCCCGCGATATTGAGCTGCGGGCCCATTACTACCTTGGCCAGGTATATTTCAAGCAGCGGAACTATGAAAAATCATTCATGGAATTTCTTCTGGTAGAGGATGTTTTCTATGTCGAGTCAGTTAAATGGATCGACAACATCTTCAGAAGATTAAAGAGCTGATCCGCGCCTATGCGCGCGAAAGACTTACCGTTATTTTGGTTTCCCAGGAATCTCCCGGTTTCAATGCAAGGGGCCACCGCAGGATAAAACAGGAGGACTGATACTTCTTTTCGCTGCTTCCTGACAGGGTTTTATGCTGCGTTTCCACAGGCAGGGACCAGAGATTGAAGCTGCTGGAGGCATGAATCGATATGTTCACGGCACCGGTAAGGTCCTTAATCTGGACACTGTCTATCGATTCCGTGGCCCGGGTATCCAGTTCAAGTTCCTGCGGCTCTCCGCCGCGTGTTGAACTCTGCATACTCATGTGTTCTTTGTCCATCGCTACGAGGGAAAAATTAAGCTCAACACCGAAAACTAAGCCCAATTCGGTTTCTCCCGGATTTCGGACGCTGTAGTGCACATCGATACTGCTCCGCTTAAAGAGATATTTTTTCTGGATATGCAGGGGCGCCTTGCTGCGCGGCAGGGAGGTGCCGGTTCCTGTTTCGATATTTCCGATCCTGTTAAGGTCAAGGCTGTTCTTTTCCCTGTTAAAATCGATGACCTCGTACAGACCGTCCACAAAATTTCCGAGCTCCCGGTAGTGCATGCTGTCGAAATCCCCGATTCCGTCGGTTCCGTTGAAAACATGATCAATGAAGGACCTGCGCAGGTACCAGTCGGAGGGCAAACCGGTTTCCGTCAAGACATTATCATCCTCCGGATGACGGGACATGGTATCTAGATAATTCCAGGAAATGGGAAAGTAATCCAGCTCGAAGAGAATGCCACCCTTTACATGGACATAGGCGTTTATGTCGTAGCCCTGGTAGAGGTACTCGACCTTGCCGTCCATATCAAAATCCGTTGTAATGATGGAAGGAATAAAAACACCCTTTTCATGAGTAGTTTTTTCCGCCTCGAGAAGGCATTGATAAACCGATTTGCGAAGGTGATTTGCGTAAATTCCGCCCTGGCTTCCGTACCAGTAGGCGTTATTGCACTGCCCTTTCCATAATTCTTCCTTGGCAGTCTTTTTCCTGTACTTGTCCCCCCGTATCTGATTCACCAGAATGGTGGTGTACATCATTTTGGAATACATGAAATTGCTTTCAGGATATTTTGTAAGAAACTGCCGGAAATGGCCTCCCCTGATAAATCCCTTTTGGGCCTCCTGGCCGCTCAGCTTTGTTTTTACGGCAGAATAATCACTCCGGCGCCTGGCGGGAAGGGACCAGTCCATCATTTCCTCATAGGATGTACAGGAAAAATAAACTTTTTTCTCCGGCTTCGAGTATTTTATGTACTTTGCAGGATTGGTAAACCGGAATGTGTCTTTCTGAGCCAGAAGCAGGCTTAAAAATTTCTGCAGCCAGCCTTTTTCATAACACCATTCATGGCTGCCTTCCGGAAGTCCCAGCCTGTTGCCGTCTACAAGAATAACCAGAATTCTTTCCTCTGTTTCGGATTGCAGCGAAATCATCTTTTCAACGAGTTTTTCCGGCGGTGTTTCCGGGATCATGCGGCGCAGTTCGGAGGACAGGGGATACACGGCGATCAGCTTGCCCTGGTCCTCCGTGTAACAGGGCGCATAAATTTCACTTTCATCAAGATTTGCGGATCTGAAATGCCAGTCGTCGAGAAAAACGAAATCCATGCCGCTCGAGCTGAACATGGAGGCAAGGGTCGGTTCCCAAACGCGTTCCGGGACCCAGCAGCCCCTGGGCCGTTTTCCGAATCTCTTCCGGAGGAACGTGGTTAGGGCCTCGATCTGGCCTATCCTGTCCGCCAGCGGAATGAGAGGCAGAATCGGCTCAAAAAAGGCGCCCCCTATGATTTCCACCTGCTTGCGCTTTATCATGTCATTCAGGAGCATAAGGAATTCGGGATGCTTTTCCTCGAGCCATTGAAGCAGGATACCGGAATAGTGAAGAGTCAGAAAAACCTCGGGGAGGTTATAGAGAGTTGTTAAAAAAGGCTTGTAGGCTTTCTGGTAAGCCTGTTCGAAATCCTGATCGTAGGTTCCCAGAGGCTGGCTGTTATGCGTACCGAATACTATCCTAATCTTTTTCATGAATACCTGATAAATCCAGGATACATGATTGAGGGCATACTTTGTAACCTTCCTGCCTGTCGCCGTTCTTCGTGTAATCTATTCTCGCCAGAAAATCCTCAATGGCATAGCCCCCTTCCGGGGACTTCTTGTCACATAGTTTAC
>SPDA01000161.1 GCA_004525155.1 Spirochaetales bacterium | reverse complement strand
GCGAGGCTGAAAAGGAATTCCGGCAGGCCCTGAAATCGAAGCCTGATTGGGCGGACTGCCTCAACAATCTGGGTGTCGTTCAGCAGAAAATCGACAAGAACGATGAAGCAGAAAAGGTGTTCAGGCAGATACTGAAGGTCAATCCTTCCAATGCCCAGGTCAGAAACAACCTCGGCGTAGTTCTGAAAAAACAGGGCAAACTTGAGGAGGCGGAGGAACAGTATAAAACGGCTTTAAAACATAATCCTCACTATTCCAAAGCGGCCGTCAATCTCGGGCAGATATATAAACAGAAGGGCGCCTATAACGAAGCGATAGATAATCTCATGTCTCTGCTTAAGAAAAATCCGGGCAACACCGATGCCCGTCTGCTGCTGGCGGAAATTTATATTTCCACGGAACATTTCTCCGAAGCGGATATCCTTCTCTCGGAGGTCATTAAAAAAGAACCGGACAACATCAAGGTCCACGCTACCTATGGTCTCCTGTATCAGAAGACACAGCAGGCGGACAAGGCCCTGTCGTTTTATAATAAAGCGCTCGAGCTTGCCCCGGAAGACCTGGAAATCCGCATGCAGCTTGCATTATACCATCAGGAACGGGGCGATATCGGGGAGTCTTTACGTGAGCTCAAGAGGATTCTGGACAGGAACCCCGCGGAATACTCCGCCCGGCTGATGACAGGTCAGCTTTACTTTCAGACGGAAGAGTATTCCCGGGCCCTGGAAATATTCAATGCACTCTGCAAGGATTACCCGGAGGATTCCAAAATCCTCTCTCTCCTGGCGCAGCTGCATAAATCCATGGGAAACAGGGAAGATGCAATTAAGACGGCGGACACCCTCATCAACCTCCACGGCAGCCGGGGTTCTTCCGACGATCTGGACAGGCTCAACGACAGTCTCAGTCTTTACGAACAGCTTACCACCGATTTTGATGAAGAGAACAGGGAACTAATCTCATCCAACCTCCAAAAGCTGTTTGCCACTCATCCGGAGGAATCCATTGAAACGCTTACGGAGAAAGAGGGCGACAGCATTCTTTTCGAAAATATTCCCGGGCTGGAATTTGAATCGGTCCCCATACTGGATATCGGCGGAATAGACCCGACCATCGCCATCCATGAAGACGAAGAAACCGTAAAACTTTCTGAGGAAGAGGAGGAACTCTCCCTGCCTCCGGAAAAGGAGGAGGAGGAGGAAGGGGATGAAGAGGATCTGTACCTGGGTGAAATCCTTCCCGTGGTACAGCCGCCGCCTGCCATGCAGCAGTTTCCTGCCCAGCAGCCGCCGTCGCCTGCCGTGCAGCAGCCGTCGCCTGCCGTGCAGCAGCCGCCGCCTGCCGTGCAGCAGCCGATGCAGCCCCCTCCCATACCCCCTCCGCAGCAGCAGCAGCCTGCCCAGCAGCCGTCCCCTGCCATGCAGCAGCTGTCGCCTATAATACAACCGTCACCGGTTTACATAATCAGCTCACCCCCGCCGGAAAAACCCGAACCATCGCCTGCTCCGCAGCCGGAGGAGGAAACCCTGCCGGAAACGGAACCGGAACTCAAAGAGGAAGAAGGAACCCCGGAAGACCAGCCTCCGCTTAAGGAAGAGGAAGAACCTCTTCCGCCGGGACATACCGACAGGGGACCCAGGGATTTTCCCGTGTCATCCGCGGGGCTTCTCGGGTATATGGAAAACCTGACCCATCACCTGCCGGCTGACAAACGAAGGGAATTTCTGGAAAGCGACAGTGCCCTCAATATAAATGCCATAATGACAAGGCTTCTGGGCCATAAAGGCTTAAAAGAAAAAATCAGCGGCATCGTGCCCGAAAGGGAGCTGCCGAGGCGGGATGTCCCCGTTACACCGACGGCGGTAAAAGACGCGTTCAATTTCATCAGGAACTTATCCGATTATCACCCGGACAAGGATACGGGTTATGCGTTAAAACATAAAATTAAAGACCTTTTAGGCAGCATAAGGAGAAAATTAGATGGCGGAAGCGGACAACCTGATAATTCTTAAAAACTACATATCGAAAATGCCCAGTCTACCGACCAGTGTTTCCAAGATCCTCGAGATCTGCAACAATCCCACAACTTCTCCTGCTGACCTTAACAAGGTTATAAGCCTCGATCCTGTACTGATGGGAAAGGTGATGAAGCTTATTAATTCCGCTTACTACGGTCTATCCCAGGAGGTCACTTCCCTGGTCCGGGCCATCATCATGCTGGGAATAAACACGGTAAAAAACCTTGCGTTAAGCACTGCGGTTCTTGGTACCCTGGGAAACAAGACAAATTTTCACGCCCTTAACATGGACGGATTCTGGCGTCATTCCCTGTGCGTGGGTGTCACGTCAAAGCTCATCGCGAAAAAACGGGGCATCGACACCAAGCGTCTGGAGGAATATTTTATTGCAGGCATTCTCCACGACCTGGGTAAAATACCCCTGAACAACAAACTTTCCGAAGCCTATATACAGACCATGAGTATTTCGGACAAGGAGAGGATGCCCCTGTACAAAGCGGAAAAGCAGAACCTGCTCATTGACCACGCGGAAGTCGGACTCCTGATTGTAGACAACTGGAAACTGGGTCAGGAGATCCGGGACGCGGTTGGCAATCATCACTCCTATAATTCCTACACGGGAAACAACAAGGACATAGTCTATACCATTACCCTGGCGAACCATTTTGCCAATAGTTTCGAGATTGGCTACTCCGGCGACAGGTACCCCGAAGCTCCGGCAGATGAGGTGTTTTCCTTTCTGCAGGTAAATTTCGAATACCTGGAAGAGATAGAAGATACGGTAAACGGTGAAATTGAAAAAGCCCGGGTTTTTTTAAGGCTTGCAGTATAAAGGGAGGCGGCAGGACATGAAAATCAAAATCTGGGGCGTCCGCGGATCCATTCCCTGTCCCGGGCTGGAAACGGTCTATTTCGGCGGCAACACCGCCTGTCTTGAGCTCCGTTTCGAGGACCTGGACCGGTTCATTATCATCGATGCAGGTTCCGGCATCCGCACCCTGGGAAACTGGATTATGAAAAACGAGCTTCCCAAAGGCCCTATCAACACCCAGATTTTCATTACTCACACGCACTGGGACCACATAATGGGTTTTCCTTTTTTTGTGCCCATCTACGTGCCGGGTACCAAACTGACCATCTACGGACCCGTGACCTACGAAGACGACGGCCTGGACAAGATAATAGGCGGGCAGCTTTCCTACCGCTATTTTCCCGTCCGTCAGAGTGAACTTGCCGCCGACATCAATTACGTACCCATGAAGGAAAGGTCCATGGACCTGGGAGACGGCATCTGGGTTACCTCCAAGTATTTGAACCATCCGATTCTCTGCCTTGGATACAGATTTGAATACAAAGGGAAGGTATTCTGCACAGCCTATGACACGGAACCCTTCAGAAACGTATTCCCCTCGGACCCTGATTCTCCGGATTACGATGAGGCCGCCTTTGAGGAGGGCGAGCGGGCGGCAAAGGAAGAAAACGAAAAAATAATGGGCTTTCTCCAGGGCGCTGACCTGCTCATACATGATTCCCAGTACACCCGCGAAGAGTATAAAAAGGACAAAATGGGCTGGGGTCATTCCCACTTCGAATGGGTCATCAATACGGCCCACAGGGCAAAGGTCAAGAAGGTACTGTTCTTTCATCACGACCCCCTGCGCACCGACGAACAGCTTACCGAACTTATAGAAAAGTATGAACGGTTGGTAAAAGGAAAAACAACCATGCAGATTGCAATAGCAAGAGAGGGGGAGGAACTAGACATTTAAACCGTTATTTTCCTCTTGAAAGACCGATACGGACTGCTGTATAATCCGTATACTTTGGGGGATTAGCTCAGTTGGTAGAGCGATTGGTTCGCAATCAATAGGTCAGGGGTTCGAATCCCCTATCCTCCATATGGGATTATTCGTCCGATGTTTCCCTTATTATGTAAAAAAAAAATTCAGACGATTTATTAAATCCGCTTCTTTTCCCGGCGGACTCACTGCCCGGTTCGAATGCAGATATTGCGATAAATATTATTCATTTTCCATGGAAGATCTTTCCATTCCTTCGATAATCCGGATGCGCAGGGTGAAAGCCTGCCCTAACTGCGCCGGAAAGATTCAGCTGGCTGACATCAGGGAGAATTAATCCGGACAAAACGGTTTATGGTTTCCGCCATTCGGTCTAGAGAAACCACGTGCTGGATAAAGCCCTGTGCAATGGCTGCTTTCGGCATACCGAACACGACGGAAGACTGTTCGTCCTGCGCCAGAGTCAAACCGCCCAGACTGTTTATGGTGCCTATTTCCCTTGCGCCGTCCCTGCCCATACCGGTCATAATGACAGCCATTGCCCTGCCGCCGTAATGCCTGGCAACTGATGCGAAGAGAACATCCACGGAAGGTCTGTGTCCGTTTTCCGGCTCCGCCGAGGATAATCGCACCACGGAAGCGAGAGGCCGCTTTTCGACCTCGAGATGAAAACTTCCCGGCGCTATGAGAATTCTGCCCGGCCTGATGATGTCTCCATCCTTCGCTTCGGAGACCTCCAGGGGGCAAATTCTATCGAGGCTTCTGGCGAACTCCTCAGTAAATCCCGGGGGCATATGCTGTACAACAAGTATCGGCAGGGGAAGGTCCCTGTCCAGCCTGGGAAATATCTCCCTAAGGGCGTTAGGCCCGCCTGTTGAAATACCTATAGCTATTATTGCAAGGGGTTCGCCTTTCCGGTCCGCCTCCATTACCCTGCCGCTTCCGGGGCCCTTATCCTGCTTAAGAGCGTCTGCGTGAGGTTCACCGGGGGAGAGAGCGGCCTTCGGCTCAACCGCCTCCGATTCCTTTTGTGAATGGTATTTACCGCCGTAGGCTTTTATCATTTCCGTAAGCTGCCCGGACACCGCCCGGATGTCCGGTGAGATTGATCCCGAAGGTTTTAAAATAAAATCGGACGCTCCGAGACTCAGCGCATCCATCGTGATTTTCGCGCCTTTCTTTGCCATGGAAGACAGAATGATAACCGGAATGTCGATACCCTTCTCCCTGCGTGCCTGAAGGAATTCGATGCCGTTCATTTCCGGCATCTCCAGGTCCAGTACAATGATATCCGGCTTGAGAGAGGAAAGCTTCTGTAGGGCGAAATTGCCGTTTATCGCTTTTCCCGCCACTGACAGGCCGGGCTCCTCCTCAATTATTCGTCCGATCAGATTGCGCATCAGGGCCGAATCATCAACAATCAAAACGGAAATTTCCTTTTCGTCCATGCTGCCTCTTTGCTAAACAAATTTTTTATAAATGCAGGCCCAGTCAGTTTTAACGAATTCGAACGCTGTATTCATGCCGAAAAGCGATTCCGAGTGTCCGATAAACAGGAATGAATGTCCGCTCATGGCATCCCAGAAGCGGTTTATGGCTGCAATTTGAGCGGCCTCGTCAAAATAAATTATGACATTCCGGCAGAACACAATATCCATATCCTTAAGACTGCTGTCGTTTTTTAAATTATGGTAGTCGAATTTTATAAGTTTCCTGATGCTGTCCCGGACCTGGTAACCGTTCCCTTTTTTGGTAAAATATTTGGCCAGATATTTGTCCGGAACGCCGGCTATACGGGTGTCCTGATAAAACCCTTCCTTTGCTATCATGAGGGATTTCAGGCTTATATCCGAGGCGACAATATCGACTTCCATCTCCGGCGGGAGGATTTCCCTGGCAAGAATGGCTATGGTATAGGGTTCCTCT
>SPDA01000301.1 GCA_004525155.1 Spirochaetales bacterium | reverse complement strand
GCCGACCTTATCCTCAAGATCGAAGTGCTCCGCTACACCCCTGCCGTTTTTTCCGAACATCAGGGTCGAATGGGCTTCGTCGATATAGATGGGGGCCTTGTATTTTTCGCAGACTTCAGATATTTCCGGCAGCCTGACCAGGTCCCCGTCCATGGAATATACCCCTTCCACCGCCACCAGTACGCGTTTTCCCTTGTTTTTCTCGAGCATCGCCTCCAGGGAGGCCGGATCGTTGTGCTCGAAGAATAACATCTTCGCACCGGACAGGGTACCGCCGTCCACAAGACTCTTGTGGCTTTTTTCATCGAGAATGAACACGTCACCCTTGCGCAGCAGGCCCTGGATGGCGCCCATGTTGCCGCCGAGACCGCTGGAATACAGGATACAATCTTCCTTCTGCTTGAAATCGGCCAGCATTTTGGCGAATTTTATATGAAGATCGAAAGTCCCCGACAGCAGGGGTGCTCCGGAAGCGCCCAGTCCGTATTTGTCCAGCGCTTCCCTTGCTGCCGCAAGCACCTCCGGATGGGTCGATAACCCAAGGTAATTATAGGAAGTGAGATTGATTATCTTCCTTCTGGTGCCGTCCAGATGGCTCAATATTTCGGTTTGAACCCTGGGAGCGGCCAGAAGCTGCTGTTCAAAGAAACTGAAGCCTTCCTTCACCCTGGGGTGATTCATCCATTTCTCGAAATCATCCGGAGGCGAGAGCACATCCGGATTGTCATTGAAGAAAAAATCCGCCAGGCTGTAACTTAATATGTCAGACATGTTTCTTTCCGTTAAGGCTTAAGTTCTACTGAGCCACGGAATTGTAGAACTTCTGAGCCAATTCCTCTATGTTTTTGATGTCCGCCAGTTCGGAACGGGGAATTTTAATGTTCAGTTCCCGCATGGAACAGGATACCACTTCTATCATATCAAGGCTGTTAGCACCATAATCTTTCATTGATTTCTGGGGATCGATGGAGGCCACATCCACGTCATCCAGGTTTTCCGCAATATTCTTTTTGATAACCGCAATAATTTCTTCTTTTGTCATACTTTACTCCTTGCGCACACTGTTATAATTGTATTATTTGTCTTCATCTTGACATTCTTATTTTGTCCTGGAACGCAGATACCTCATCATCGTATTGTCCCGAAAAGGCAGGCCGTTATCCACAGTCACTATCTGCCCGTTCATGGCATCCAGGAATCCACAGCATAGAGCAAAAACAGCTTTTCCGCAAGGCTCCGGAGTGAGAACGGTTTCCGGCGGCAGACCTTCCTTTTCCAGGAAGGTGAAAAACTCTTTTCCGAAAATCGCGTTAAAGGATTCCGTATTAACCATGCCGAACCGCAGGACATTCACCCTGCTCCCTTCTTCGAAAACTCTGGCCGCCAGGTACTTGGCGAAAAACTCGAGAAGGGCCTTGGAGGCCGCCACGAAATCGTACCCCGTGTAAAAGTGGTCGGGACCGTCGCTTGAAATGCCGACGATGTGCCGGGGATAGCTGCCGAAGGCTTCCTTCATTTTAATCGTGTAGCTTATCAAAGGCCAGGTGCTGTATTCAAGAGTCTTGAAAAGGGACCGTTTTTTGTAATCGCTAAGCTCATCGGTCTTGGCCGCGAAGCCCACATTGCTTATGAAAAAATCGATTTTCTTTTCTCTTTTTCCAATTTCCGTCATCACCAGGTCGGTGTCCTCATCCACGGACACGTCCGCCTTCAGAATGACGGGCTTTTTCGCGCCAATCCTGCTGAATTCCCCGAAAAGGTCGTCTTCCTCCGCGGAACCCCATTTGCAGGTCAGGTATACCGAGGAACCGGCTTCAGCAAACTTAAGCGCGGAGGCAAGACCGATTCCTTTTGTTCCGCCGGTTATGAGGACGGCTGTTCCTTCGAGATCAATTTGAACCATGTATCAACCTACTCAATATAAACATCTTCGATAGTTTTTTTTGTCTCAGGCAGACCGAACGTAATGGTATGCATCATGTCTTCCTGCACCCTGGCCTCAATCAGGAGCTTCTTCTTTTTCGCGCTCAGGGCATATTTCAATATGCGGAGAGATTTTACATTTTTCTCGGCTATCTGTAAAGCTATGTCCATGGCCTTCGGATAGACTTCCGCCCTGGGCAGGACATAGTTTATATGTATCCCCTTTACCGCGAGTTCGCTCCCCTTGAAGCGCTTTCCTGTAAACATCATTTCATAGGCGATGAAGGGCCCCACCAGCTCCGGCAGCAGTGTTGTGGTTCCCATGCCCGGGGTAAACCCCATGTTCATGAATACGGTGCCGTACCTGCTTTCCCTGGCTATGATAACTATGTCGGAGCAGAGCCCCAGGACAAATCCTCCGCCGACGGCATGACCTTCCATCGCCGCTATTACCGGCAGGGGAAAGGAAATGAGGCGTTCGGAAAGAACCAGGTCCTTTACAACCATTTTACCGTCACAGAGGTCGATAAGGGCCTGCTTTTCCGCACCGCCGCAAAACGTATCCGGAAGGCCCTTTATTATAAGAACTTTCACATCCTTCCTGTTTTCGATTTCATCGAGGGCTTTCAGAAATTCCTCGATGAAAGAGTCGGAAAATATGTTCTTCCCTTCCCTGTCCTCCATGAAGAGCTGGGCTATACCCTTATCATCAAACTTTACATACAGTTTCTTTTCCATGATTACAATCCTGTCAGTGAGGTCCCGGGTTTAAAGGAGGCAAACCAGGGAGGAACCTCGCCCTCCATAAAGCCCGCCAGCGCTTCCTTGACTCTTTCCTCCCCCAGCATACCGAGAATCCGTTCCTGGGCGAGGGAACGGGCCTTGTCCATATTCGTGTCGAGTAATACCCGGGTAAAACGTTTCGTCTCCGTCAGGGCTTCCGGGGATGATCTGAAAAGCCGTTTCACGATATCCCGAAGAGTCTTTTCGGCATTTTCCTTTTCCACGATTTCATCAACCAGCCCGAGAGCGTACGCTTCGGCAGCGGAAATTCTTTTTGAACTGAGAACGAGATACTTGAGCCGCTGAGGCAGTATCCTCAAGCCCATGACGGCAAGCATGACATTGGCGGGAATCAGTCCGAAAATTACTTCGGAAAGCTCGAAACTCGCCTCGGGAGTGGCTATAACGATATCCGCGGAACAGGCCAATCCGAAACCGCCGGCTTTGACTTCACCCCGGACAAAGGCGATTACCGGCTTGGGGCACTCATAAATATCCGCTACCATATCGGAATACAGTGCGATGGATTTCCTTATTTCCCAGCTGACGGAGCTCTTGCCGGAAGCCGCAGCCCTTGCGTCTTCCGCTTTTTTCTCTAGAGTATTTGAAACCTTTCCCAGGTCCATGCCGAGACAGAACACGGACTCACTGGATCGGTACAGAATCGCCCGTACATCGGCGCTATGCTTGAACTGATCGAAGGCCTGTTTGAACTGGTTCAGAAAACCTTCATTCAGGAGATTACCGCCTTCCGGATTATTGAGAACGATAACACCCAGACCCTTTTCCTTATAGGATACAACCAGCCCCAAACTCAGCTCCAGATATAGGTTCTGTAATAATCTTTAACTTCCTTCAATACCAGATAGCCTTTTCCCTGGTAATGCTCGTCATACCAGTTGCGCGCTATGGTAAAATCAGGCACGACATTCGGATTTTCAATATACGTTTCCCGGAGTTTTTCCAGGGTTTCGTATTCCTTGACGGAAACTTTGCGCCGGGCATCCATGGCCTTGTCGATATTCATGGCGGCTACCGTTTCCCGGGCTTCAGCACATACAAGGGCGCTGTAATACTCGCCTATTGCGCCGGATCCGTAGGCGTAAAAACCGACCCTAGCCCCGGCCCGCAGGTCCGGCACCGTTGCAACGAGGCTGCAGATACCGGCAAAATTACTGGCGCCGTAGGTGCTGCCCACTTTTCTTGCATAGGTAAGGCTGGGAAACACTTTTTCCTCGAAACTGGCCTGGATTTCCGCCTTTTTCCTCGGCCTGGCAATGTTGCACAGAGTCCTGTGGGCCTGAAAGGCCATGCCTGCGAAGGGCGTATGGTAAATATTATAGTCAAAATAGGTATCGAAATCTATGGGACCTGTCTTTTCCAGGTAATCACGGTACGAGCCTTCCAGAGCGTCCATAT
>SPDA01000559.1 GCA_004525155.1 Spirochaetales bacterium | reverse complement strand
GATCTTGTTAAGCGGGATGATATCGATGTGGTATCCGTATACAGCCCGGATCACCTTCATTATGAACACTGCAGGGCGGCACTGGAGGCGGGCAGGCACGTTCTCTGCACCAAGCCCATGACGAACAATCTGGAAGATGCCAAGAAACTGGTAAAGCTGGTCAGGGAAACGGAGCTCAAGCTCCTGGTCGGACAGACGATTAGGTATGATTCGCAAATGACGGCGGCAAAGCAATTCTATGACCGGGGAGAAGCGGGACGCATTATTTTCGCGGAAGCTCACTATGTTCACGATATGCGGCCGGTATTTGAATTTACTCCCTGGCGCCTTACTCATCCCCAGGACCTGACCTATGGAGGTGTCTGCCATCCGGTTGATATCCTGAGGTGGTTTTTGGGAGACATCGAGGAGATTCACGCGTACGGCAGCAAGGGCGGATTGGCGCCTTCCTCGGGGATAATCGATAATTTCATACTGAATATAAAATTCGTTGGCGGGACGATAGCCCGGGCTCTTGGAATCTACGGCGTCATTGAACCGATGGAACCGATGATGAAAATCAGCATCTATGGGAGCAAAATGAATTTAATGGCCACCTATACGGACAACGAGGGGGGAGAGTTCCGGGCTGTCTGGGATGATATCGAATACAGGCGGCCCTCGATAATGAAATTTCCTGCCGAACACGGGATAGATGTCTATGGTCATACAAACGCGATGGTCAGGTACATGAAGCATCTGGAAGACTGTATATTGGAAAACCGCGAACCGTCGCCCGGTGTGCTGGACGGAGCAAAAACCATTTCCGCGGATCACGCTGCTGCGCAGTCAATAAGAGAAGGCGGCGTTATAAAGGTTTTCAATAATTTTTAATGTGCCATGTTAAAGATTTTGGAAGGTTTCCAAGCATTTTATACATGATAAGGAATAACTGTAATTAACAAATTAAATATTGCACAAAATAAAAAACGGATTTATAATTTTATTATTACATCATATGTTTCCGCCTTATTGTAAAAAACCATAACTAAAAAACAGAAGAAGGACTCCTTGGTTCAGGCAAACGAACAATGGATTGATGCCATGAAAATGGGATATTTCTTCGGTATCATATTAATATTTTCCTTAATTATCGATTCCGGAAAATCCGCAGAGGATTTCCCGGGTACGCTCAACATTGTCCCGCCCTTCAACATCGTCATCTGTTTTTCAGCTAACAACCAGTCAGTGTCCGCGTTTACCATATTGACTTGAGGGCATGATAAAAAAAGCCGCTAGGAGGTGGTTTTATGAAAACGATGAAAATGTTATTCAGGATATTCGTCCTGATGCTGATTATCACGGTTTTCCTGTCACTTGATAACCCGGCGGGAAGAGGGCTGCCGTCAAAGGTGAACGAAGCGAATATGTCCTTATACAAATATTTGTTTGAACCAGCCTGGCGGATCCGTTCCGTCAGTGCCGATCCAGGCGGTTCAGCATTTAATTCAGCAGCGGCGGACGACTTGGGAAGCCTCTATGCGGCAGGGTTCCAATTCGGTACCGGAGCTTATTCCTACGGAGAGCAAAGCGCGGAAGGAACGGCTGAGGAGTTCAACATTATCCTGGTCAAGTACGACTCTTCCGGAACAGCTTTGTGGGCAAGGACCGTCAGCGCCGGGTCGGATTTTTCAGAGTCCCGCTTGGTAGCGTCGAACAGGCAGGAAAACGCAAAGGCGGCTGTGTTTTAGCAATACCCGATACTTCATGCTGTATTATTGAAACGACTTATAGTATAATTCCCTCATGAAAATACGATTGTTCTTCCTGAGCGGTCTAGTACTTTTTGCTGCCGCATTCATCCCCGGAGCCGCGGCTTCCGACCTCCCGTATAATCTGGTATTTGTCAATCAGGAAATAAAAACCGAGTCCTACAGGACCGGGATTCTTCTCGAAACCTATCAGGAGGAGGCGGAGGCCTACATTGATGGGAAATACATGGGGAAAACGCCTATCCTTATAGTTAATCTTTTACAGGGCGCCTACAGGGTGGAACTGAAAAAAGATGGATACAGAACCCTGGTAATGAACGTGAATTTACCGTTAAACGTTATTAAAAGTTTCAATTTCAATCTGGAGCGGGTGAGCGGTTTCATAATTGTAACAGCGGAACCGCCGGACGCGGTCATCACCATGGACGGTATAAAGATTACGGAAACCCAGCAGGAAATTCCTGTGGGCCGGTATCAGCTTTCAGTGCGTTCCTTCGGATACGGGGAATACAGGGAAACCGTGACTATTGCGGACTCCGTTTCAACTGCGCGGAAAGTCACACTCGGGAAGGCGGCCTTTGACGTATCTGGAATCAAAGCATCCCGCAGCGTCCTTAATCCGCGGAACCCGGGAAGCCTAGGAAGGACGCGGTTGTCTTTCTCCGTTACCGCTCCGGGTTCCGGCCGAATTGCTCTTTATAATGACCGGAATGAAAAGGCTGCGGAATTTAAGCTGCCCGAATTCACCGGCTGGGATCAGGTCTTCGAGTGGGACGGCGCAGGCTCCGGCGGGCTGG
>SPDA01000588.1 GCA_004525155.1 Spirochaetales bacterium | reverse complement strand
TGACCATGCGAACCTTCCATATCGGAGGCGCCGCCACAAAGGTGAGCGAGGAAAACAGGATTTACCTGAGGTACCCCGTATATGTCAAGAAAATCGAAGGCAACCTCGTAAAAATTGAAGGCGGCCGGTCCCTGTTTACAAGAAAAGGCAAGCTTATTGTCTGCAGAGTACTTAAAACGCTCAATGTAGAAAAAAACGATAAAGTCCTTGTCACCGACGGCCAGAAAGTGGTCAAAGGCGAAGGCGTTATTAAGCATGCCGGGCAGGAAATCGTTTCCGACGAAATAGCCTATGTTCGGATAATCAACCATAAAATCCTGCTGATCGCGCAGGACCAGAAGGTCGATGTGCGGAACGGAGCGGAGCTTTTGGTTAAAGAGGAAGAAATAGTGCCTTCCGAAGAACCCATCGCCGTTTTTGACCCTTTCTCCGAACCTATTATTTCCGAATACCCGGGTATCGTGAAGTTCGAAGACATCATTCTCGGTACCACCCTGAAGGAAGAATTGAACGAGGATACGGGCAATGTCGAAAAAAAGATTACGGACATCCAGGTGGAATCCCTGCAGCCCCGGATTATCATCCAGGACGAGAAGGGCAACGAACTGGCGAGCTACTATATTCCGGGTTCCGCCTACCTCAACGTGGAGAAAAACGCCAAAATAAAGGCCGGCAAAACCCTGGCAAAACTTCTCAAGGAAAGCGTAAAAACCAGGGACATTACCGGCGGTCTTCCGAGGGTAGGGGAGCTTTTCGAGGCCAGGTGGCCCAAGACATCATCCATTCTCGCTCAGATAGGCGGCATAGTCCGGTTTAAAGGGATTGTTAAAGGTAAGCGTATTATCGTAGTGGAAGACCCCTACGGCAAGGAATACAAGCATCTGGTGCCCATGGGGAGACATCTCTTTGCCCGCGACGGCGATTCCGTCGAAGCCGGTGAAATGCTCTGCGACGGCAGCATCGATCCCCACGATGTTCTTCTCATCCTGGGCGAAAACGCGCTCCAGCGCTTTCTCGTCAACGAAATACAGGAAGTGTACCGCCTTCAGGGTGTAAACATAAACGACAAGCACATAGGCGTCATTATTCGGCAGATGATGCGCAAAGTAGAAGTTAAACATGTGGGAGACACGAAGTTCATCTTCGGTCAGCAGGTGGACAAGTACCGTTTTCACGAGGAAAACGATCGTGTCATCAATGAAGGCGGGCAGTCTGCCATCGCCATGCCTCTGCTGCTCGGTATAACGAGGGCCTCCCTCAATATCGACAGTTTTATCTCTGCGGCCTCCTTCCAGGAGACAACACGGGTGCTCACCAATGCCGCAATCGCGGGCGCCTCGGACAGTCTGCGGGGTCTGAAGGAAAACGTCATCATCGGGCACCTCATACCCGCGGGTACCGGCATACGGGGCTACCGCAATGTGAAGCTTTTTGACGATACCAGCGAAGACCTGGACAAAACCATGCAGGAAATACTCGAAGCAAAGCGTCTCGCCGAGGAAACGGAGAAAAAAATCGAAGAAATCGAGGACGATACCCTGTACTGACGGGTTTTCCATTGACATTTTTGCATTGACTTGTTAGAGTCGATCTACTTTTTCCCCTGAAAAGCGGGGGAATACAATATTGAAGGGAGTTGAAATACTTATATGCCAACGATTAGCCAGCTTATCCGAAAGGGCAGAAAAATGGCGACAAAAAAGACCAAAGCGCCGGCGTTGGACAGTTGTCCTCAGAAAAGGGGTGTCTGTACCAGGGTTATGACGGTAACCCCCAAAAAACCGAATTCCGCTCTCCGCAAGGTGGCGAGGGTCCGTTTGAGTAATGGGATCGAAGTAACCGCATACATCCCCGGAATAGGGCATAACCTTCAGGAGCACTCGGTGGTCCTGGTCAGGGGCGGAAGGGTCAAGGACCTTCCCGGTGTCCGGTACCACATAATCAGGGGAGCGAAAGACACCCTTGGCGTCGCCGACAGAAGAAAGAGCCGTTCCAAATACGGCGCAAAACGGCCCAAGGCTTGATAAGGATAGGAACATGCCGAGAAGAAAAGTAATTTCAAAAAGAGAAATGCTGCCGGACCCGCGTTATAACAGCCAGGTCGTATCCAAATTTATTTCACGGATGATGGAAAGGGGCAAAAAATCGATAAGCAGCAGGATTCTCTATGATGCCATGGGTATTGTAGAACAGAAACTGAAAAACCCTCCCCTGGAAGTGTTTTTGAAGGCCCTGGATAATGTAAAGCCCGTAGTAGAAGTCAAATCGCGAAGGGTAGGCGGGGCAACCTACCAGGTGCCGGTGGAAATAAGGGACAGCAGGCGGGAAGCGCTTGCCATGCGCTGGGTAATCAGCGCCGCCCGGAGCCGCAGCGGTAAAACAATGAGCG
>SPDA01000340.1 GCA_004525155.1 Spirochaetales bacterium | reverse complement strand
CCTTAACCCCGTATTTTTTCTCAATTTCCGCTTTCAATTCATGAGCAAAATCTTTTTTGCTGAAATAACAAACCGCAACATTCGCCCCGCATTGAGCCAGGGAACGCGCCATAGTTCGGCCGAGTTCTCCGGCCGCGCCGGTCACAACGGCAGTCTTACCCGTCAGGTCGATTTTCATGTCTCACCCCTTTTCCTTTATTATAAATGATAATATACGGCTTGAAGTTTATAACAGGAGCTCTCCGGTGAATAGTGTCGCTATTGACAAGCGTAAAATCAGGCCAGCTTTTCGCGCACCCTTTCGACGATAATATCCACCAGGCTTGCCATGTCTAGATCGGCAGGGAGCTGATTTGCGGCAGCTGAGTAGGTCATCATTCCGGCAGCGCCAGCGGCTGCTGAACGGTTTGCGCAGGTCTGCGAGGTACAGGTACCGCAGTGTTCGCAGGGGGAGGGGTTCTTCTGTATGCCCCAGGAGGGCCGCAGGTTGTACAACTTCTGCAGCTCTTCCGGGGTAAAGGGTTTTATGCCTCCCAGCATCTGTGCATAGATTGCAATAGTGGCGCTGTGCTCCATTTTTTCGAGTATTTTAAAGGCGTCGGCAAGACAGGCGCCCATGGTCAGGGACCCGTGTCTGGCAAGCATGACTGCATCGTTTTCCTTAAGGTAATCCCGTATGGACAAGGGAACTTCGTCGGTGGTGGGCGTCGCGTAGGCGCTGGTGGGTACGGAGCCGATGGTCACCACTACTTCCGGAAGTATGCAGGTTTCGATCGGGATGCCGGCGATGGTGAAGGCGATACACTTGGGCGGGTGCGCGTGAATGACGGCGCGGATGTCCGCTCTGGCCCGGTAAACCTCGAGATGCAGTTTCTGTTCCGAGGAGGGCTTGCCCGCTCCCTCGACTTTTTTGCCCTCCATGTCGATGATGATAGGCGCTTCGAGAGTCATTTCTCCCTTGGCGAGACCTGAGGGCGTAATCATGACCAAGTCATCGGCCAGACGGACGGACAGATTGCCGTCGGTGGCGGACACAAAGCCGTACTGCTCGACCTTGTGGCTCCATTTCATGATTTCCTTGCGTGCCTCCCAGACCGCTTCCTGACTAACCTTTTCCTGACTCATGTTCCCGCTCCTCAGTGCATAGTACAACAAGCTTCATTAAAAAGTCAATAAATTATGGTTGAATACCATAATCGTGTGATAATTTTAACATCGCAAAACTCCGTAATCTTCCATGAAAACCGCAATACAATTTTAATGATTTCTTTACAAATAGGAACATCTACTATATAATAACTGTATGTATTTGGCATCGCCGGACAGTCCTGCGTTTTATCACGAGACGATAAAAGGACACGGACTCAAATCAACGCCCCAGCGGCTTGCTATCTACAACGCAGTATCCGGTCTTAAAACACACCCATCGGCGGATGAGGTGTACAGGATAGTGAGCGGTCTGTACACTTCCATTTCCTTCGACACGGTAAACCGCACGCTCCTTAAATTCGCGGAAATCGGCCTGATCGCTTTTGCCGAATCCGTAAGCGGCGTACGAAGGTTCGAACCGGATCTCCAGGTACATCATCACCTGCACTGCGTGAAATGCGGTGCGATAACGGATTTTAATAACCCTGAGTTCGATGCTCTCGAAGCACCGCCGGACATAAGACGAAGGTTTATGGTCTTGAGCACGAAAGTATCCCTCACGGGTATTTGCGCCGGGTGCGCCAAAAAAGAAAAGCACCGTAAACAGGTAATCCGACCGTGACCGGCTTTTCGCCTGTCCGGCCGTTATATAACATTTTTTAAGGAGCTTACCATGAGCAAGACGATTGAAAACCTGAAAGCGGCTTTCGCCGGCGAATCACAGGCGAGAAACAAGTACACTTATTTCGCGGAGCAGGCAAGAAAGGATGGGTACCATTACATCGCCAAGATCTTCGAGGAAACGGCTGAAAACGAACGACGCCATGCAAAGGATCATTTCAAACTGTTAAAGGGCGTCGGCGACACAGCCGCGAACCTCACCGCCGCTATGGAAGGTGAAGATTACGAAGTAAAAACCATGTACAGGGAATTCGCGGAAATCGCGGAACAGGAAGGCAACCGTGAAGCGGCCAACCTGTTCAAACAGATTCTCAAAGTCGAAACTCATCACCGGGACCGGTACAAGGCAATTCTCGAAATGGTAAAGAACGGAACGGTTTTCAAACGGGATAAACCCATCAAATGGAAATGCGGCGTGTGCGGCTACATCCACGAAGGAACCGAACCGCCGGTAAAATGCCCCTGCTGCGCTCACTCCCGGGAGCATTTCGAACCAGCGAACCTGGATATCTGAGCTTTTAATGCCCGCCGCGGAAACCTGCAGGCGGGCAGCGCTTTTTCACCTCTTACTTCGGGGCATTCAGCGATACTTCTTATCCTGAAAGGCGATTAGGGCCCTCCTCTTTCAGACCCTGCATGACCCTGCAGGTTTTGACATACAAATCGCGGAGCAGGTTGTCCGGGTCCGTTACCGCCTTGGCTGCCCGGAAGTTGTCTCTGTTCCATATTGTCCAGAACTCTTCCTCGCCGTAGAAGTTTTCGGAGATGAGGGTCTTGATGCCGCCTATGTTTTGCAGGGCAAGTTCGATGAGGCGGTGATAGTTTTTCTCTTTGCTCTTCGGCATGCCGTAAATGGCAAGGTCGAGGTAAAGCGGGTCCCGCAATTTTTCTATAAAGGCGCTTGCTATCCATTCATAATCACGCATGTGCCGGTAGGGGACGCACCAGAGAGGGTAATAACCGATTTCATCGTTGTACCACGCGAAGAACTCATCAGCTTTATGAAACGGAATGAAGAGGTCGACGATAACGGGAATTTGCTCCGGCTTGAGCCATGGTTTTACCTTTCCCGCAATCCATAACCGCAGGGATGACTGCAGGAGCCAGCCCGCAAGAAACCGTACAATCGGCGATTTCGGCCCGACGTTGGTTACACCCTGATCGTATCGGAAAAAGTAATCTTCAGTTTTGAGATAATCCTCGCTCCTGGTATTAGTTGTGGTGTAATAGACTTTAAGTTTACGGTACCGGTTTACATACGGCGCCTCGCCTACGAATGTACCGAGAGACAGGGCATACTCGGAAGGGGAATGGATTATGCCGTCCATGAAATCAGCGTCCCGGCGCTCAAACTGATCCCATACGGCAGCTTTGAATTCCCCTAGAGTGCCGTACTTTTTATATGTTACCCGCACATATTTTTTCGCGGGAAGAAGCCTGAAGGTTAGTCTGGTGATAATGCCGACAGTACCGAAGGTGCCGTGCACCATCTGAAAAATGAGGCTGCGTTCGTTCTCAGGCGTACAGACAAGCACTTCACCCTTTGCGGTTACAACTTCGTATTCGAGGCAGGTGTCGTGAAAACCGCCGTACTTGTAGGACATGGATTCGATGGAACAGCCCGCCACAGCTCCGCCCAGGGTTATACTTTCAAATTCCGGAACGATTATCGGAACCAGGCCGTATTTCATGGTCTCCCGCACCGCCCGGGCGAAAGTGACCCCCGGCTCGGCGACGCAGATGCGGTTTTCAGGGTCTATCTGTAAGATGTCGTTAAGATCGCTTATATCGATTTTGACGTCGAAACGCCGCCTGTCCCCCGGTTTCGGGACCTCGTGGGAAACGGCTTTCTTTTTCAGAGAGAGCGGTACGCCGGCAGGATGCTTTTGAAGGGCGGCCGCAATCCTCGAGACCTTTTCCTCATGCCGTTTCATTCCCTGCCCCGTGCCGGGATG
>SPDA01000327.1 GCA_004525155.1 Spirochaetales bacterium | reverse complement strand
GTATTGATTTGATCCTTTAAGATTAATATTTTTTTCATCACTAAAAAGATAAATTAAATCACCTGTAATATTCGGCAACTTGCATAACGTACATTGATTTGGAGGAATTCCGTGTAAGTCTTTATGACATTCTGGACATACAAACATACTGGCCTCACTATTATGGATATTATTTCAGGTAAATGTGCTACATAGTATGTTATGATTGTATCATGCTTCGTTTGAAAAGCCGATAACTATTTTCACCCTTTACTTTCCCGCTATTTGAGTATGCAAAAAGACTGCCCTCAAGGAATAAATAATGAAAAGTGCGGATAATATTTCTCCCGCCTTCGGGCAAAAGGTCCTCTTCAAGGATGGCAGTATTCAATACCCGCTTGGCAACTGTTGCGGCATCATCGGCGCCAAGGGTTCTTCATCCTTGAAATTATAATACATGCAGGTAAATAATCACAATGATTGATGTCACGTGCTGTTTGTAATTAGTGACTGACTGTAACATGATATGTATATTAGGCCTGCTGCCGCCTTCCTTATACGGAGGCTATTCATCGACCCTTCGCAGCAGCACTTCACCGAAAGAATCCGTGCCGCCTTCGCCCCTTATCCTGGCCCTTAAAATATACGATGCGTCTTTTATTCTGTTCTCCACCTTGAGCCTGTAAACAATATCACGTTTGCTGTTGCCGCTCCATCCGTTGTGGGTATCCTTAAAGAGCAGTTTTCCGTTTTCGAAAAGCGCGGCCCATTCAATCGTTGCCGCTTTCTGTCCCTCGTTGAATAGAAACGTGACATTATAGGTTCCAGGGTATTTGATGTAATCACCCGCATCCCAGGACAATTCCGAACCGGTTATTGTAATTGTGTCCCTGGACCATGTACCGATTACAATGCCGGATTTAACCTCTTTTAAAAAATGATAAAAATCGAAAACTGGGTACGCATCACTCACCGCGGCGATTTCCTTAAGTTCTGCCTGGTGTTCTTTTGTCCGCGCGGTGTCGTTGTTTTGTTTGAACCAGGAAATCATGAACTCAAGAGCTCTGGGCTGATACGGACTTAAATTCAGTACCTTTTCATATAATCGAAAAGCGGCTTCCTTGTTCTGGATCTGTTCCGCTTCCAGGACAAGGGAATTCGCCTCCTGGCGATTAGTGAGCGGAATGTTTTTGTAAAAATTTTGAATCTTGTTAAACACCGCCGGGTCAGGCGGCTGGGCAGGATACCTGTTCCTGAAATTAAGTTTGTCGAAGCCTAAGGAGGAGAGGGTTGTTTCAAAGTGCCATCGGTAATAGTCCAGTTCTGTGGTTCCCTTCCAGTCCGGAAATTGCCCGGGTTGGTGGAATCCGTGTGCCGGGCGGATACCGGCCAGGGATTCCAGGGTGTGAAAAAATTCGTGCAGCAGTGTCCCGAACCCGCTGCCCCCGCTGACCATAACCATTCCCCTGGCAGGTCCGTAGGAAACACCGTTGATGTAGGGATACCGCCGGGACCCTCCGAAGTTACCCTCCCCGAAATACGGGCTTTCCGTATTGGACATGGTTACGAAGGTATCGAAGGTATTCATACTGGTGTAAAAAAATTCTCCAAGATTCAGATTGTCCGGATTCGAACGCCGGATTAGGGAGAATTCATCAAAGGAAAGAGTCGCGTCGATATCCGTAAAGGAAACGGAAAATTTGCCCCCGCTAAAAAGTTCAACAATGTCCTGGAATATCAATTGGGATTCTTTGGCCTTTTTCTTCTGAATTGCGGTAATATCCGGGGATGTTATAATCTGCCCGCTCTTTGGTATGAGCCGGGTTTCGTTTACGTATATAACGCCGATACGGTGAGTATACACAGGACTAACCACGGGCTTGGTTTTGCACTGCCCTACTATTTCAATAATATCATCCAGCCAGTCCCAACCCGCTCCCGATTCCTTTGCCTCCCTGTAGTAGGCAAGGGCCTGGTCATATTTTTTTTCCGCAAAGGCCTGATGTCCTGCGGGTAACATCATCTTTTTGCTCAATCCGGGCAGCCATCGGTCCTTCGGGTTGTAGGTCAGCCCTTCCCTTACGGCTTCGATGAATTGTGATGGTTCATCGAGAGCCTCATACTGCTTGGTCAGCCACACATAAGAATCGGCGATTTCCTTTTTTAAAGAACTTATTCCGGAGCTGTTTTTATTTTCCTCGGCCTTAGTCAGTTCAATTTTATTAAAGTCAATGGATTGGTATAAGTATGCAACAGCACTTTGAAAATTCTTTAAATGGAAATAGCACATGCCCATTCTATGGTACAGGAGCCCGTTAACATATCCTTTTTTCTCCGCTGCCTTTAAAAGGTCAAGAGCTTTTCCCCTGTCCTCAGTTTTATACAAATAAATGTAAGCGGTGTAATAATCGAAATAACCGTTGCCGGGATCGGCCTGTATGGCCTTTTCGGCGAAAGAAACAGCTTGGGCAATGTCATTGTTTTTTAAAAATGTTTCAGCCTGGTCCCGGTATTGGTTTGCCTGCTTTGTGTCGGAAAAAACGTTCCATCCGATTGCCATTAATAGAAGAATGATAAAAAAGTAAGGCTTATGCCGGATTATCCAATTCATGTAAGGCCTCAAGGTTATCTTTTTTCGGCTGATAGTCAAGAGCCCAGCCGCAGCTATTGACTTTTTCATTATATTGCTATACTTAAAAGGCTCTACCAAGGAATAAAATCATGATAAGTGTGGATAATATATCTCTCGCCTTCGAGCAAAGGGTCCTCTTCAAGGATGTCAGTATTAAATTCACGCCCGGCAACTGTTACGGCATCATCGGTGCCAACGGTTCCGGAAAATCCACTTTCTTAAAGATATTGTCCGGCGAGCTGGAATCCGACTCCGGTGCGGTAACCGTGTCCCGCAGCGACAGGATTGCGGTACTTAAGCAGGACCAGTTCGCCTTTGATGAACATACCGTCATGTACACTGTCATGATGGGGTACGGCAAGCTCTACGATATCATGATGGAAAAGGACGCGATCTATGAAAAAGAGGATTTTACCGAAGCCGACGGCATGCGGGCCGCGGAACTGGAAGCCGAGTTCGCGGAAATGAACGGCTGGGAGGCGGAGTCCACAGCCGCCGTCATTCTGGACGGACTGGGCATTTCCGTGGACCTGCACCAGAAACTCATGAAAGACCTGGACGGCGGCCAGAAGGTGCGTGTCCTGCTGGCGCAGGCCCTTTTCGGAGAGCCGGGAATTCTCCTTCTGGACGAACCCACCAACAATCTGGATCTCGAATCGATAAGCTGGCTCGAGAATTTTCTTTACGATTTTCCCAATACCGTCATCGTAGTATCCCACGACCGGCATTTCCTGAATAAGGTCTGTACCCATGTGGCGGACATCGATTACGGAAAGATAACCCTTTACGTGGGCAATTACGATTTCTGCTACCAGTCCGTACAGATTATCCAGAAACAGGTGCGGGATGACAAGAAACGGAGGGAGGACAAGATTGCGGAGCTCCGGAGTTTTATCCAGAGGTTTTCCGCCAACGTGGCAAAGTCAAGGCAGGCAACGTCCCGCAAAAAGCTCATCGACAAGCTCACCATAGACGACATAAAGCCATCCTCGAGAAAATTTCCCTATGTCGGGTTCAAGCCTGCGAGGGACTGCGGAAGGAACATACTGAAAACGGAAGATTTAGGCCGGACCCTTGAAGGCGAACGGCTCTTTGGAAAATTCAGTCTGGACCTGGGAAGGGAGGACAAGGCGGCCTTCGTGGGTCCCATGCATCTTGCAAAGACGGAGCTCTTCAGAATCCTCGCCGGCGAAGCCGAACCGGACGAGGGCTCCTTCGAATGGGGCACCACCATTACCTTTTCCTATTACCCCAAGGAGAACTCCGCCTGGTTCGAATCCTCCTTAAACCT
>SPDA01000241.1 GCA_004525155.1 Spirochaetales bacterium | reverse complement strand
GTCTCCAGCAAGCATCCGGGCAATTTCCCTTACTTTCTGCTCGTTTGCAATCCGTACAACCTCCGTCCGGGTCCGGTTGTCCAGAATTTTCTTTTCCACCTTCAAATGATTATCGGCACGAACGGCTATTGAGGCAAGATGCGTTATGCAAAGAACCTGTTTATATTTTGAAAGCTCTTTCATGTGTCTGCCGACGGCCAGGGCGACTTCGCCCCCTATACCCGCGTCTATCTCATCAAAAACAAGGGACCCTATATCGTCGGACCTGGCCAGAACAGTTTTGAGCGAAAGCATAATCCTGGAAAGTTCTCCTCCGGAGGCCACGTCTTTCAGTGGTTTCGGCGGCTCGCCCAGATTCGGGGAAATGGTGAATTCCACCGTATCGATACCGTAAGGCCCGCAAACCGGTGTTCCCCTGCCGGACTCGCGCTGACGCACATCCGCGTGAAATACGGCCTTGGGCATGCCGAGGGTTACAAGGATATCCTGTACCGCCCCTGCGAAACGCATGGCTATGGCTTTTCTTTCCCTGCTGAGCTCCAGGGCCAGGGCAAGGACCTTTTTTTCGAGACTGTCTATGGACAGCTTCAGGTCCGCCAATTCCCGCTCCCTGTTTCCCATGGCTGACAGTTTTTCCGTGCTCTGTTTTCTGTAGGCCAGTATTTCCCTGATGGAGGAACCGTACTTTTTACCAAGCTTGTGTATAAGGGCCAGTCTCTCCTCACAGGCTTCAAGCCGTTCCGGGCTGAAATCAGCAGAGGCATGGTACTTTCGTACCGAAGCCGCGATGTCCTCAGCCTCGTAATAGACCGTATCGAGGCGTTTTTCGAGGGGGGCAAGCGTCTGGTCAATGGCTGAAAGGCTTCCAAGCACAGTCCGCGCCTGCCCTAGCAGGGGAACCGCGCTCATCCGGCTTTCGTACATGAAAGACCCGAAATTTTCGAGATATCCCATCAGTTTTTCATGCTGTGTAAGAAAGGTTTTTTCCTGGCGAAGTTCCTCCTCTTCACCTTCGGTAAGCCTGGCGGCATCGATTTCCTTTACCGCGAAATCGAGCAGGTCGATTTCCCGTAACCGCTGCGCCTCCTCCGCCATGAGGCCTTCGTAGGTTTTTTTCTGACCCGACAGTTCAACGAAAGACCGGCCCAATTGCACTGTCCTGTCCTCGAGACCGCCGTACCTGTCCAGCACCTTCCTGTGGTTCTCGAGGTTGAGAAGAGACTGGTGTTCGTGCTGACCGTGTATGTCGAACATGCAGGAAGTAAAAGCCTGCAGGTCCGACCTGGCAACGGGTGCGGACTGGATATAAATGGAACCCCTGCCGTTTTCCTTGAGGGTTCTCCGGATAATCACTCTTTCTTCCTCCGGCTTGATGTCCCGTTCCGCGAGCCACGCACAGGCTTCGGGGTTGCCGGAGACGACCAGGGTCCCCGATACTGAAGCTTCGGTTGTGCCGGTCCTGATAACGGCGCTCTCGCCCCTGCCGCCCAGCAGAAGACCCAGGGCACCGATGAGAATGGACTTGCCTGCACCTGTTTCCCCCGTAAGAATATTGAGACCCGGATGGAATGAGACGCTGAGCTCGTCTATGAGCGCATAATTTACGATGTGGAGTTCCTCAAGCATCCGGCCCCCCCGCCCAGTTGAGCTTGGTTTTCAATACCTCATAAAAGGTGCGCTTGTCCGATCGTATAATAAGGGCCTTGTAGGCTGCCCTTTTAAACCGGATTATGTCCTTCGGCTTGAGAGGAACCGCGATTTGTCCGTCCACGGTGAGAATAATGTCCGCCCTCTGCCTTTCCTGGACTTCCAGTGCCGCCAGCTCGCTGCCCTGGATACAGAGCGTCCTGTTCGAAAGCGTAAAGGGACAGATGGGGTTCAATATGAAGGAATCCATCTCCGGATCCAGTATGGGCCCTCCGGCGGCAAGGCTGTAGGCGGTGGAACCCGTTGGTGTTGAAACGATGACACCGTCCGCCCGGTATTCGCCTATATTGGCATTGGACAGGAAAATATTGAGACGGACGATCTTGGATATCCCTGCCGCGGAAATAACGGCGTCATTGAGCCCGGTGTAGGAGCACAATTCCCTGCCCTCCCGGATGACGGTCGAAGTCAGCATGATTCGTTCACTTATGCCGAGAATTCCCGCCTCGTACTTATCGAAGGCCTCCTGCCATTCATCCTTGGAGACTTCGGTGATAAACCCGAAATCCCCCAGGTTCACCGCAAGGATGGGGGTGCCTTTTTCCGCTACCAGCCTGGCTGTAAAAAGCACCGTGCCGTCTCCTCCCAGGGAAAGGGCAAGATCGATATCCGGGACCACCGGACTGATCGGTTTTCCCTCGTATCCGTGGACCTCCGTAGCTATTCCCCGTGCTCCCAGGGTTTCCTGTATGGTATGTATGATGGAACCGGCTTCCGCCTTGAGTAAATTTGCTATTATTAGGGCTTTTTTTATGTGCCGTTTCATCGATGCAAGAAATCCTTACCTACTATAATACCAACCCCGGCTTTTGTCCATGATGCCTGGTTGACATTCCCCTGTCCCGATGCCTAGAATAGGCCGGCAGGGGGAGGTTTCCTTGGCACTGTTCGAAAATCCGCATAAACGGCTTAACCTTCTGACAGGCGAATGGATCCTCGTTTCTCCGCACAGGACAAAACGTCCCTGGCAGGGTAAAATCGAGACTCCTGCGGCGGAGGACATGCCGCGCTACGATCCCTCCTGTTACCTCTGTCCCGGCAATAAAAGGGCAGGCGGCATCGAAAATCCCCCGTATACTTCCACATATTCTTTTGTAAATGATTTTTCCGCCCTTCTTCCGGACATTCCCGATGAAACCTTAGAAAAAGGCGGACTGCTGCAGGCGAAAAGCGAAAGGGGCCTATGCAAGGTGCTCTGCTTCTCACCGCGGCACGATCTGACCCTGGCCCGCATGCCGGCAAAGGACATAGCCGCGGTGGTGGATCTGTGGAAGAAGGAATACGAAGAAATCGCCGGAGACGGCAGTATAGGTTATGTACAGATCTTCGAAAACCGCGGCGGGATTATGGGCTGCTCAAATCCGCATCCGCACGGGCAAATCTGGGCCGATGAAACGGTGCCGGTACTCCCCGCCCTGGAAACGTCGAAACAGGCGGAATACTTCGAGAAGCACGGTAGCTGTCTGCTCTGCGATTATCTACGGCAGGAGCTGCGGGAAAAAGAGCGGATTGTGTGCGAAAACGGTTCCTTTGCCGCGCTCGTTCCCTTCTGGGCGGTCTGGCCCTACGAAATCATGATTCTTCCCAAGATTCACTGCCGCTCACTGAAGGAACTGACCGCCGAGATGAGAGGGGACCTTGCCGGCATCATACGTGCCGTCGGCATACGTTACGACAATCTGTTCAGCACCAGCTTTCCCTACTCCATGGGCTTTCACCAGGAACCGGCGGACGGGAGGGATTATGGCTACTGGCACCTCCACATGCATTATCTGCCCCCCCTGCTGCGATCAGCAACGGTGAGAAAATTCATGGTCGGCTATGAACTCCTCGCCATGCCGCAGAGGGACATAACCGCCGAACAGGCGGCGCATACCCTTCGCAGCCTGCCTGAAGTCCATTACCTCGACCGGCTTACCGGAAGTTGACGGGAACATAGGGGCTGCATTTTTTTTCGACAAAGACCCGCTTGAGCCTGGCAAACCGCTGCAGGCCTTTTTCAAGAGGAACCTGCGGCCACCCCGCGCCGATGAGAGGCATGGCATAACGTATAAAATCATCAGTTACATCCGTCCCGGACTTGTCCAGCCATTGGGCCGGCAGCTGGCGGACCGAGTTTGCCACTGTCCGGAGGAGTACCTTATCGTAGACGGGTTCATACCGCTCCCAGGACTTGCGAAGGATGGTGGCCATAAATCCCGTGCCTTCGCTTACGGCAATTTCCACCGCCTTCCTGCCCACCGCAAAGGCTTCGTCCTGATCCACGGTGGACGCGTGGATACTCGTGGACCGCTGAATTATACCCGGCACCTGTCCGGTCACATTGCCCTGTCCGGCGGCGGGTACAGTCCCGGCGACCTTTGCGTACACACCTTTTTCGTTAAGATAGTTTGTTACAACCTGGGCAACGGTGCTGCCGCTGGCGCCGTACTCGATGTGTCCGAAGGCGTCGTGTTTTTCACCTAAGCCCCCGACATCGAAACCCTCGCTCAGCACGACGATACACCTGCCGGATTTTCCTATCTGCATACGCACGTTATCAAGCAGGCTGTCGAGGTTGTGACCGGCTTCGGCCGTGTATATCTGGAGCGGCATCCTCCTGTCCGGGTCCCCGAGCCTGGCGGCGGCGGGGATGTATCCCGATTTCCTGCCCATGGCCTGGAGAACGGCAACAGGTTCCGACCCGCTCATGCCCCGGTTTTCCTCCTCAACGGACTGCAGGAGGTAGGCCCAGTACCGGGCCGCACTGCCGTAACCGGGGGTATGGTCTATGATGGTGAATTTATCATCCCCCAGGTCATTGTCTATGGTTTTCGGCACCCCTGTCACGACAAGCCCGTAACCTTCGGATTGGGCCAGCCTGGAGACCCTGTCCGCGGTATCCATGGAATCGTTGCCGCCGATGTAGAAAAAATACCCGGCGTCATGAGCGCGCATAACCTCGAGTATCCTCTCGAAATCCTCAAGGTTTCCGTCCTTGAGCTTGTACCTGCAGCTGCCTATGGCCCCCGCGGCAGGGGTTGTGCGGAGAAGCG
>SPDA01000223.1 GCA_004525155.1 Spirochaetales bacterium | reverse complement strand
TGCTATGGAGGATCTGGATTTTTCATTTCTGTCCTCCCTGGCCGGACATAAGCAGTTTCTTCTGTATGAACTTCTGCTTCATGACGGTCTGCGCTTGACGGAGGCGGAGTCCGTTTTCCGGCAATCCCCGGAAACGATAAAAAACGAACTGATGGTGCTGAAGGACGACGGGATAGTCGTCATGGAAGGAGATGTGTATGCGGTCAATCCTCTGCTCTACAGGCAGGTGGTCACCCTTTTGCAGGAGAAGAACATTGTTCATTGAAAAAAGGTTCCGGAGGCTGCTGCTGACCGGACTCCTCCTCAATCTTTCTGCCGCGTCCTCCCTCTTCGCGCAGCAGGCAGACGGTGCGGGGCCCTTAAGCGAGATGAAGCAGCTGTCAATGCGCGACGTTTTTTCGGTGGGAAAGATAATCTGGGTGGTCGTTTTTCTGATTTTGGGGTACCTGGTCATAAAATTCGTGGCCAAAATCTTCGAGGTTTGGGCGGAGAAAAGTTCAAAAAGACGAGTCATGCTCAAGGGCATCGCTCCCATAATCCGCCTTGTAGGATGGGGGGCGCTCACCTTTATCATCATCAAGGGAGTGCTGCGGCCCCCCGGGAAACCATCATCGCGTTTTTCGCCTCCATAGGCGTAGCAATCGGCTTTGCCGCCCAGGACGTGCTCAAAAACATTTTCGGCGGCATAACGATTCTGCTGGACAGGCCTTTCAAGGTCGGGGACAAGATAGAAATCGGAAACTCCTATGGGGAGGTCCTTCAGCTGGGCCTGCGCTCCACGCGTATCAGGACCGCGGATGATTCAATCGTCACTGTTCCCAATTCCGATCTTGTAAGCAAATCCGTGTCAAATTCCAACGCGGGAGAAGCGAACTGCCAGGTGGTTGCGGAGATATTTCTCCCTCTTACGGTAGATACCGAACTGGTGCGGAACATTGCCGTGGAAGCGGCACAGATTTCACAGTACGTATTTTTAAATAAGCCAATTGCCGTGCTGTTTTTTCATCATGCATTGGAAGACAGGGTGTATTACAGGATGCGCCTGAAGGCCTACGTACTGGACATACGGTATGAATTCGCTTTTAAAAGCGACATGACCGAAATCGTAACCAGGGAACTGCTGGCAAGAGGAATCGTGAAGCCGGGCGATTACTACGCCCGCGCAGACCAGTAAAATATTTATTTACACTATTCCGATTTAAGAGTAACTTCTTATACAGTATGAAAAACAATGTTCTTGTCATCGGCGGGGCGGGGTATATCGGCAGCCATGTGGTGCTTGCTCTGCTTAAAAGCGGGTACGGGGTGACCGTATTCGACAATTTCTCCACGGGCCGCAGGGAAAATCTTTTTCCGGAAGCGGGGCTTATGGAAGGCGACATCCGCCGCTACGGCGATCTGACTGCTGCGATGAAGGGAGGTTTCCACGCCCTCGTGCACCTGGCCGCGTTCAAGGCCGTGGGGGAGTCCATGCTGGACCCCGGTAAATACGCGGAGAACAATATTTCGGGCACCGTCAATATCCTGAATGCCGCTGTCGCGTCCGGTGTACATAATGTGGTATTCTCCTCCTCCGCGGCTGTTTACGGCGAACCGCACTACCTGCCCGTGGACGAAGACCATCCCGTCAATCCCGAGAATTTTTACGGTTTCACGAAGCTGGAAATCGAACGCCTCCTCTTCTGGTACGACAAGCTTAAAGGTCTGCGTTACGCCGCCCTGCGGTATTTCAACGCTTCCGGTTACGACCCGGAGGGAAGAATAAAGGGCCTGGAGCAGAACCCCCAGAACCTCCTGCCCATCATCATGGAGGCGGCCGCCGGCATAAGGGAAAAACTGATGATCTTCGGCAACGATTATGCCACGGAAGACGGCACCGGTGTGAGGGACTATATCCACGTGTCCGATCTCGCCGACGCCCATGTGCGGGCCCTTGCCCATATCGCGGCGAAGGACGAAAGTCTCCTCTTAAACCTCGGAAGCGAGACGGGCACCAGCGTCCTGGTGATGCTGGAAACCGCGCGCCGCATAACGGGCAGGCCCATTCCGGCGGAATTCACGGCTCGCAGAGCTGGTGACCCCGCCAAGCTGGTGGGTACCTCCGCACGGGCGGAAAAGGTGCTGGGCTGGAAGGCGCGGCACAGCGGCGTGGAAAGCCTTGTGGCCACCACCTGGCGCATGTACGAACGCCTCGGTAGGTCTGATTAGCGAAATCGGAAAACAGGCCGGCATTTTAAAATCGGGATCAATTTTTAAAATGTCTTCATAAATGCATGAGCAGTTTCCGATTAATCACTGCAAAATAAACTGTAAATTTATTCACTTCGAAAACTGCAGGAGCAAAATGTAAAAATTTTTTATTTTTACATTTTGCTCATAGGAAAGAGCAGCACCTCGTCGATGGAGGCCGCGCCGGTAAGGACCATGAGAAGCCTGTCGAGACCCATGGCAACCCCCGAACATGCGGGAAACTCCGGTCCGAAGATGCCTGCGAAAGACGGATCCGCAGCGCGGGCCGCAGCCTCGGAGGCTTTATCATTCCCGGCTGAGACCCTGCGGAAATAATCGGCGGCAGCCCCTGCGTCAGTTTCCTCGGTGAAACAGTTGGCAATCTCCATGCCCCGCGCATACAGCTCCCATCGTTCGAGCCAGGGGGTGCCGGGAATCCGTTTCGCGAGGCAGGGTATGAGCGCGGGATAATCCATGAGCGCCAGGGGTCTTTCCGACGGCAGGCGCGGTTCCACCTCGGTCAGAAAAATCCGGTTAAAAGCCTGTTCCCAGGAATCTTCCGGCGTAACATCGATACCAAGCCTGCGGCCCTCCGCGGCAAGCGCGCCGGTTTCTCCGCAATGCGCGAGGCTGATACCCGCAAACTCCCTGAAAGCCTCCTCCATGGTCATGCGGATAAAGGGCAGCCGTACATCCGGAGCGCCCCTGTTTCCGGCGCCCGGGAAATCCGGGAGACCGGACAGTTCCCCGAACAGGTCCTCCGTTACGCCGATATTCGTCCTGTAATCGGCATCGGTCGTGTACCATTCCAGCATGCTGAACTCGGGATTGTGAAAAGTACCCAGGGCCTCCCTGTTTCGGAAGCATTTACAGATCTGGAAGGTGTTTCCGCTGCCCTCCGCCAGGAGTTGTTTCATCCACACTTCCGGGGAGGGAACGAGGTACCGCGGCTCCGGAACTCTGAAGGGATCATCGTAGGAAGTCCTGAAATACGGAATCGACGGTTCCGGGATAAGAGAGGGTGAAAGGACCGGTGTTTCGACCTCGAGAAAATCCCTCGCCCTGAAGAAACCGCGGATAGTTTCGTACATGAGGGTCCTGTTCCGGCACATCCCTTGGTTCATATCAGGATACTACTTTACTTTGCCCCCTGTTGATAGTATTTTTTATCCATGAAAAGAACATTCTATGCAATAATTGTTGTTTTACTTGCCCTTGTGGGAATTGCCGCATGCACGTCCCAGCCCGCAAAAGCTGCGGACTACACAGACCCTGCGGTTCTGGCCAAGCTCATAGCCGGCAGTGAGCCGTATTTTCTTCTCGATGTGCGGACTCCTGAAGAATACGCCGAAGGGCATATCCCTACGGCTCTGAACACAATGCTTTCCGATATGCCGTCAAACCTTCCGGCCATGAACAAGGACGATGTGGTGATTGTATACTGCAGGAGCGGGAGCCGATCCGGCCAGGCTGCAAAGATGCTTAGAGATATGGGTTATACCAATCTCTTCGATTTCCTCGGGGTAAGCCGCTGGACCGGAGAAGTCCACACGGGGGATGCGCCGTAAGCAGTCCCGGTTGTGTCTGTTTCATGTTGACAACGAGGGCTCCTGTGATACAATCATGGAATGCTGAGGCGGACGGTAGGCGGATACAGTTTTCTATTATTCTTCCTTATGTGCTTCTCCGTGGTTTCCTTCGGCCAGGAGCTGACGCCGGGAGCGGGTAAAAATAAAAACGAAGGGGCCATCTTCTCCCTTAACCTGGTTCCCTCCGCCGAGTTTCCCATCGAAACCGGCAAAGACCTGCTCGGGGTTATCGGCCCGTCAGGCAGCCTGGGAGTTCAGGTGATTTTCCCCAAGGTGCCTCTTTTTGCCATAAACGGGGGTTTTTCGTATACCTTTCTCCCGGTCCGGGCGGAAACCTCCCTGTCTCTCCTTACCCTTTCCGCGGGACCGGGCCTTAACTTCGAGATTGCGCCGCGGTTTATCATTAGCGCTTTCGGTCTTGCGGGCGGATTCTTCGGCTTTTTCAACGAGCCCCTTGTTAACGCGGAATCGATACCCTACGAAAACCAGCAGGGTTTCGGCATGAGCCTTGAGGCGGGGGCTGGATTCACCTTTTACCTTACCCCGTACTTAAGCATCGGGCTTCAGGGATCCTATGTAAACTATCTCGGATTTTCCCAGGGCATCCGCGCTTCCCTCGGAACGGGGTTTCACCTGCGGGGTTTGAGCCGCAAAGTTGAACTGTCCAAACCCCAGTTCCAGCCCGTATTCCCGGCCTATTTCAAATACTATGACACAAGGAAGGTCGGCGGGGCTTCCATCACCAATCAGGAGCGTTTCCCCCTGACCGAGGTAAGCGTGTCCTTCATGACAAGCCGGTTCATGGACGCGCCCCGTATCTGCGTCTCCATTCCCGTCATTCAGCCCGGAGCCTCGGCATCCTTCGACCTGTACGCCCTGTTCAACGAGAGCGTACTGGGAAACAAGGAGGACGCAAACCTCTCGGTGAGCGTCCTGGTGGATTACAAGCTCAACGGCAGGAAGCGCTCCTTTTCCATTAATGACAGCCTCCGGGTATGGAACCGGAATGCGGTAACCTGGGACGACGACCGGAAGGCAGCCTGCTTCGTGAACCCCAGGGCTCCGGAAGTACTCGAAGTCTCGAAAAACATGGCCGGCATAGTCCGGAAGGAGGGGCCGGCCGG
>SPDA01000092.1 GCA_004525155.1 Spirochaetales bacterium | reverse complement strand
TTACGGCGGTCATGTTATCTGGGGAATCACGGCGAGAATTGTGGAGGAGCTGAAAAAAGCATGCGCCTAGAACGATCCGTTTTTACCCGCTCCGCTTGTATTATTATAACCGCTCTCCTGCTTTTTTCCGCGGCTTTTCAGACTGCGGCGCAGGACTTCCAGGCTGTTATCAAAGCTGTTGTGCAGAAAGGCCACGCTTCCAAGGTGCTCTGCGCGGCTGCAAGCCCGGACGGCTCCTTCGCCGCATCGGGCGACATGGATGGGACCCTTATTCTGTGGGAGGCAAAAAAAGGCCTGGAGATAGGGAGGCTTGAAGGGCATCAGGGCCCTGTCCATACCCTTGCATTTCATCCGTCTTCCCAATTCCTTTTATCGGGAGGCGAGGACGGGAAGCTTCTACTTTGGGACCTCAAGCTTCTCCGTGTGCGCGCTGTCCTGGAAGGATCGGCCGACGCGGTTTTGTCCGCGGCGTTTTCAAAAGACGGAAATACCGTTGCCGCCGGAGGCATGGACCGGGCCGTGAGGATGTGGACCGTCGATACGCAAACATTGCCGGAAGAGGTTACGTATCTTATGCCTTCTGCTGAGCTTCCGGAATTTTTAAGGCATACGGATGCGGTGACCGCCGTCCGGTTTTCCGAAGATGAAAAAAATGTGCTGTCCGCCGGCAGGGACGGCACTATCCGCATCTGGGACAGGCGCTCAGGGAACCTGGTGCGTGTAGTGCGTGAAGTCTCGGGGATTGCCGAAGACCTGGCAGTTATGCCGGAAAAGTCCGTCCTGGCCGGGGCTTTCCAGGACGGTACCATAGGTCTCTACGATAAAAACGGGAATGTTATCCGGCGAATCGCGGCCCATTCCGGCGCGGCGCGGGCAGTGGCCTTTTCGCGGAACGGCACAAGCCTGGCTTCCGGCGGGGCGGACGGATTCCTGAAACTCTGGGAAACGGAAACGGGCAGGCTGATTAGGTCCGTACCGATCCGGCAGGAGGGAATAACGGCCGTCACCTGGCTGCCCGGTACGGAATTCATTTTAACGGCCTCAGCGGGCGGAGGCCTCCAGGTGACGGATTCGCGGACCGGCACGGAACAGAAAAAGATTGAAGCTGCCCGGACCGCTATTCGCTCCCTCGCGGCTTCGGATAACGGGGACCGGTTCGCCATGGGGCTGGAGGACGGAACCATCCTTCTCTGGGACCTCGGTACTGGCCGTCCGGTTCAATCCTTCTCATACAGGGACCTTCCGGTTATCGGGCTTGACCTGAGTCCGGACGGCAGCCTTGCAGCAGGCTCTTACGGAAACGGGATTGCTGTTTTCAACACCTTTGACGGCAACCTGACCGGCACTTTCGGGGGCCATTCGGATCTCGTGGAAACCGTCGCCTTCCTCGACGAAGGGAAATCCCTCATATCCGGAGGCCGGGATTATACGGCCCGGCTGTGGAGCCTGACCGATTTTTCCGAAACCGCGGTATTAAATCCATCGCTGCGTGCCCGTATTACCTCTGTTCAGGGAAGCCCTTTCAATTCTTATGTGTATACCGGGAGTCATTACGGTCTCCGGATGTGGGACAGAAACGGGACAAAGGAACTTACTCTTCTCGGATCCAGACTGGAGGATATAGTCGCCTCCGCCCTGCATCCCAGGGGTACCTTTGCCGCCACTCTCGGCAGGGATGAACCGGTAAAAATCTGGGACGCGTTTACCGGTCAGGTTTTTGCCTCCTTCGGACAGGAGGAAGAGGTCAGACCCCCTCTTGTATACAGCCCTGACGGCGGATATGTTCTTACCGGATCAGCAGACAATGACCTCCTGCTCTGGGACACGGCTGCGGAAAAACCTGCCGGGGTTTACAGGGGCGACGGATCGTCAATAACGGCTGCGGTTTTTTTGAAGCAGGGGGAGCTCATTCTCGCGGCCTTTGATGACGGCACGGCCCGGCTCTGGTCTCGGGAAACGGGTACGCTTCTCTGCGTAATCCGCCCTCTGGGCGGGAAAGACTGGGCAGTGACGGCCGCGGACGGAAGGTTTGACGCTTCCCGGGGCGCCATGGAAAAGTTTCATTTTGTTCTCGGAATATCTGCCTTTGAAACCGGCTATGCTGCCGACAGTCTGTATATGCCCAACCTTGCGGCCTATCTGGCTGACGGCAGCCTGCGGCAGGAACCGGCTGGGGAAAAATACGCGGCGCTGCGTACTTTAAGCCCGCCGCCGGCGCTCAGTCTCGACTGGGCCGTGTCTTCGGATTGGGAAAAAACAGGCCTTGCGGATATATACGTGCGGGTCTCGGATACCGGGGGCGGCGTCAGCAGGGTACGGCTTTACCGCAATGGAAAACTCGCGGACGAGAGTGTTCCATCAGCGGACGAGCTGGCCGGGCGGAAGGACAGGATTATCCGGTTTCTTGTTCCTCTGCTGCCGGGCAGGAATTATTTTTCCGCTTCTGCGGCCTCGGCTGGCGGTACCCGGACAGGGACCGCCCGGCTTGTTATCGACTGGAAAGGCAGCGGACCCGAACGGAAGCTCTTTGCCCTGTGCCTGGGCCTCGGGACCTACAACAGTCTTAAGACCCGGGCGGACTATCCCGTTATGGACGCGACGGCCTTCGCAGAAACGCTTGAAAGTGTACCGGAAGCTTATTACAGGGAGAAAAGGATATTTTCCTTCACGGATAAAAACGTTCAGAAGTCGGACATAATAAAAGCCCTGGAAGCAATAGCCGGAGAAGCCGGGCCCGGGGACCTGTTCCTTTTCTACTTTGCTGGGAATTACGCATCCGCGGGGGAGGAAGGTTATTTTCTGTTATACAGCGCGGAAGGAACGGAAGGCAGGGGTTCGGCTAACGGCGTACTCACCTTCACGGAACTGACGGCAGCGCTCAAGAACATAAGCGCCGGAACCCAACTCCTGCTTGTGGACAGTTACAATCTGCGGGAACCGCCTCCCGGAAAAATCGAAATCCCCGCTCCGGAGGATTCGAAAACCCTGACGAGGCTCGGCATGGAGGCAGGAATCAACATCTGCGCGGTGACCGGTTCAGGTCTCTTTACCCGGGAACTCCCTCAACTTGGTCACGGGGTATTTACGAGTCTTGTTCTCGAAACCCTTTCCGCGGATTCCGGTTCCTCTCTGACCATGGAAAGCTTTCTCGATTTTATGAACAGACGGATACCTATGGATTCAGTGACATACCTGGAACGGTACAGGGAGCCGATAACATACGGAACGGGCTACGATGCTGTACTGGGGGCGGCAGGAAGATGATGACGAAAATAAAAAGAGAAACTGACGATACAAACGTTTATTATACCGTTACCTGGTCAAGGCTTATGAAGGTGGACAAGTACGACATTATCAACAAGGTCCCCTCCATGGCCGGTATGATGGAACTCTACTTCATGGATGAGAAAAAGAAACTTGTAAAATTTCATTTCTGCCGGACCTGGCTCAGCGGTATCAGGGCCACGCTCCGCATGATAACGGATCCGGACCTCATAACCAACGAAGATCAGAAAAAAATATTGAGGGAAAAGGAATGCTACTTCCGCTATTCCGTCTCCGACTCCGACGGGGACATGCAGGACCTTCTGTTTTTTTTCTCGGAACTTTTCTACGAAGGCAAATCGGTGCTGAAAGATTCGGGCAGATTCAGAAAAATATTCGTGAAGGAAAAATCGGCCGACAAGATTATTACCATTTGAACAAACCGCCGGCCCGGCGGCACCGGGAACGTCATCGTGAACGGGTAATTTCGCTGCCGCCGTGTTTCTTGATCCTCGACAGAAGTTCCAGAGCTCCTTTCCTGATGGCAGATGAAGCAATGTTGAATTTGTATCCGGAAGCAATACCCAGACCCGTGTTCACGCAGTCATGAACCAGGTCCGTCAAAAGCCGGATGTAGGCCTGCTGGTTTAAGCTTCCTCCGGCCTGGTAATAGAGGAGGTCCTGGCAGGAAAGACTTTTCGCCGCCCTGTTCATCTGCGTGAGCATTACGGGAAAGAGTTTCTTTATGAGTGAGTAATAACGGTCATGATAGTGTTTATCCCTGTCGAGCAGGCACCGGATCTGCCTGTTCCTGTCCCTGACCTTGGTTCCATCCTCCGTCTTCCTGAACGGGGTGAACAGCAGGAAAAGTCTGAGTATGGTATCGGATGTCAGCAGTTTGTGGAAAGCCAGGTAAAAAAGAAGCAGCCCTGCCGTGTTTTTTAAGAAAGCGCCCGATGTTACGCCGCTTTCGAGACAGTCTTTCAGGACCTGCAGGACCGGTTCCTCGGGGTTGAGTTTCGGCCGCATGAGTCCCTGTACAGAGAAGAGACGCTTTTCATCGAAGAGCTGTTCCAGGGAATCTTCAAGTGAGTCCAGCGCTTTATTGATGCTCAGGTAGAGAAAATTGGTGCGCATTTCCCGGACGAGTTTCCGGATAAATTTTTTTTCCTTCTCTCCTAGTGGGTCGGACTTTCCGAAAAGCCCGTCGAGATATACGAGCAGGTCGGCGGCATACGCGCCGGAATCTTCGATACGGCGGTTCTGCCGGATGTAGTATTTTGTCAGAAGGAACACATTGCCGGTGAGCTCCGTGTTTTCGACAATCTCGTCTATAAGTTTTTCCATGAGAATGGTAAGTGTTTCGGCCATTTTGAGCTGCACGGTTATGGCGGGAGAAATAATATTCTGCAGCAGGTCCAGGGAGGGATCGTGGGGTATGAAGGCGATACTTCTGATGGCGCCCGATTCTTTTTCGGAAACCCTTAATTCCGCCGGAGCATACCTGTTGTAATTCTGAATGACATTTATGGAATCGAAACCGGCGTTTATGCCCGGTTTGTATTTGTTGTGCCAGATGAATATGTTGATATCCGGATTTATCTGCAGTGCCGCTTTTATATACCCGCCGGAGGATACATGGGCTGTGGGTTCAGGATTGGTCACCACCAGAAGGTATTCGGCAAAGGGCAGAAAAACGAGATTTTCCTCGGCGCTTATGCCCGCGGGCAGGTCCAGCAGAAGCACATCGTAGCGTTTCAGGAATTCCGGCATGAGAGAGTCTACCAGGTTTTTCAGAAGGCCTGAACGTTCCTCTTTCTGTATCTTCGGGTTGGGAAATATGAGATCCAGTCTCGGCAGTACCGGTTCCATGTAGGCGGAAAAGGGGAGCCCGGCCTTCAGGGGTTTGCGGTGTTTTTTATAAATACTGTGTTCTATATCGAGAACGGTACCGAGGTTTGAAAGCGGATCAAGGTCAAGAAGCCCAACTTTGAGGTTCTGCCTGGCAAATGTAATTGCCAGATTAAGGGAAGTGGTGGATTTTCCCGTACCTCCTTTCCCGGAACCAACCGCCACGGTCTTCTTTCGGACAGCCCACACCGTCTCCGCGGGAACATTCATAGCATATATTAGTACAGGAGAATGGAAGAACTTACAAGACCGCTGAGCAGGCGCCCGGCAACGGAGAGAAGCTGTTGCCTCCCTGTAATTCTCCATGGTAAAGTACCACCATGATTCATCACGCTGTTATCGGAACCGGCATCATGGCGCATGATCATGCCAGGTATCTGGGAGCCGCGGCGGGTGTCCGCCTGGCCGCCTGCTGCGACATAGATAAAAAAAAGGCACTTGCCTTCGCGAAAACCTGGAAAATCGACAGGGTCTATACCGATTACCGCGAGCTTCTCGCAAAGGAAGACATTCAGAGTGTTTCCATCGTGACCAGGGACGCCTCCCACATGACCTTGTCCCTGGCTGCCTTCGAAAAAAAGCGCGCCGTGTTTTGTGAAAAACCCCTGGCGCCGACCTATCGGGAAGCGAAGATAATGGCGGATGCCGCGGCGGCTGCCGGGGTAATCAACATGGTCAATTTCAGTTACCGGCGTTCGTCCGGTCTCGAAAGGGCGGCGGAATTTATACGGAAAGGCGGGCTCGGCGATCTGCGCCATGTGGAGGCGAGTTATCTGCAGAGCTGGCTGGTTGCCAAAGCCTGGGGGGACTGGCGTAAAAGTCCCGCTTTTCTCTGGCGGCTGTCAACGGAACACGGCAGCGCGGGAACGCTTGGAGACGTCGGGGTACACCTGTACGATTTGATAGCCTTCCTCTGCGGTGATTTCGCTGAAATAAACTGCACGGTAAAAACCTTTGATAAAGGAGTTACGGATAACAGGCTGGGCGAATACGTACTGGACGCGAATGACAGCTTCACCTCCACAATAACTTTTGCGAACCGCGCCATGGGCATACTGCACGGAAGCAGATGGGCCGTGGGGCAGATAAACAGCCTGCGGGTACGCGTCTTCGGTACGAAGGGGGGCCTGGAACTCGATTTCGACAGGTCGGAAAACGGCTACAGGCTGTGCACCGGCGGGAAAAATATTGACTCCGGCGCCTGGAAAACAGTTGAAGTGAAACCCGGGGTTGACAATTACGTCAGGTTTATCCGCGCAGTCAAGTCCGGGGTTCCGGACCCCTCGGATTTCGCCAACGGCTGTAAAATACAGGACTATATTCAGACTTCCCTCGAGTCAGCCAGAAGACGGAAACCTTTAAAGCCGGTTCAGGCCGGCTAGCCGATTTTTTATTGAATTTTCATTCAATTCTTTTTCCATCCATGATATACTTATACAAATCAACGATATTTGGAGGCAATGGTATGAAAAAGATCAGAAAAATCATGCTGCTTCTCGTCATGATTACAATGGTTTTCGGCAGCGGCGCGTTATTGTTTGCCGAAGGCGTCAAGGAATATACGGATATTCCGAGAAAGCTCACGGTCCTGCACACCAATGATTTTCACGGGCATCCGCTGAAGTTCTACGATTATCCCGCTGACGGCCTGGGAGGACTTCCGGCTATAGCCACCTTTGTGAAACAGGTCCGGGGCGCTAACCAGAACGTTCTCGTCCTCGATGCCGGAGACCTGAATACGGGCCGGCCGGAATCGAATTTTTTCAAGGCCGAACCGGACATTCTAGGCTACAATTATATCGGATATGA
>SPDA01000673.1 GCA_004525155.1 Spirochaetales bacterium | reverse complement strand
GTCATCATCCTGCAGAAATCCGCCGCTTCCGCCAGTTTTTTATAGGATTCGATAAGGGGGCCGATTTCGGTGCCGGACAGAACGGAACCTCGGTTGAGGCCGAATTTGACGCCGTTATGGCCGGGCGGGTTGTGGCTCGCGCTGATATACAGAAAACCGTCAATGTTCTCCTCGTTCCGGACAAAGGCCATTATTTCCGGGGCCGGTAGGGCGGAGAGAAACAGGACTTCGCAGCCCAGGGACAGCAGGGACCGGGCAATTATGTCCGCCATCAGGGGGCCGGTCCTCCGTGTGTCGGTTCCCAGGGCGGCCCTGGGACGGCTTTTCCCGGAGACAGCCTTGAGGTACCCGGCAAACGCATGGCCCATGCCGGCGGTGAGAAACAGGTCCGGGCAGGCCAGGCCGGGCGACAGGCTGTTTTCATCCCCGTCCGCAGCGAAAACCTTCCGCCAGCCGGAGGCCGACATGATGAGGTCTCCAAGCGCCTTTTTTATGTCTTCCGGAGACGGCTGCCGGCAGTCCCCGAAGGGATTGTCCTTGCGCGCCGCGTATCTGTTTTCCATGGACGAAATAGTAGTAAATGCGCCATCCTTGCGCAAGGTACTCGCGGCGCAGACCGGCGTTTTTACCACTGATAAATAAGTGCATTACAGTCCTTGAAACTTACATGCGAAAGGGATAATAATAAGTTATAGAAAGGAATAGTGCCCATGTCACAGGATGAGACCTCCGGATCTGTAACATCCCTCGTATTCTCCCCCGAGCAGATTCGTTATCACGCGGAATTCATAAAATCCCGCTACAGCGGTAATCCGGCCTATGCCGCAGGATACCTTTCGGAACTCCTCGAGAATAACGGATACGGAAGTGCCGATCTGCCGGAAGTGCTCGCGGTCAAATCCATCATTACCGAATTGAGGAACGCTTCCGTGGAAAGTCCTTCGGAGGAACATGACGGGCAGTGGGTCGTTTCGCAGCTCGCCGCTAAAACGGATGAAACTGAAGCGGAAAAGGCCCTGGAACTTGTTTCAAAAGATATCGTGTTCAGAAAGGAGATTGAGGAATACTATCTGCCCAAACAGCTCGTAGACGCCATCCTCAATCTGGGCGAAATACCCAAAAATACCATCGAAACCTATGTGGGAATAGGATTTATCGATATCGCGGATTATACCTATCTCTCTAAATTCCTGAGTCCCAAGGAAAACCAGGTGGTGCTGAACGGTCTCTACACAGCTTTCAACTGGGTCCTGCGGAGGCACGGCGGGTATCTCAACAAAATCGAGGGCGACAGTCTCATGTTTCATTTCGGCGGGCTTATCGACCCGCGAATCAGGGGCATGGAGCAGGAGGAAGTGCTCGAATACATCGGGAAGGAGATTTTCTATACCTGCGTTGAGATGCAGAGGGTCTGCGTTCTCTTTAATCAGGCAAACGACAAGTTTATCTACGAGGAAGCGGACAAACGCACCAAGGAAGCCCTGAAATACGCTTTCGACATAATCAGCACTCTCAGGAACAACCTGGATTTGTCTTCCTCGATGAACGCCCTTTTTCAGATCCGAATCCGTATAGGGGCAAATATTGGATTGGTGAATATAGGCAATTTCGGCCCGGACGGCGCGAAACAGTGGGACGTGGTGGGCATGCCTGTAATCCACGCGAAAAGGATGGAAGCCACCGCCCCTATCGGCGGCTTGAGGATTTCCGAAGATTTGTACAAGGTCCTTGATAAATACGGTGTGGTTGAGGCATATTTCAACCGGTTCAAGCGGGAAGCCCTGGCCATAGGGGGGTATTTCAAAAACATAACGCGGGAGGAACTCTTCAAGTTCGGCAAAGTTGTTCTCAAAGATAAAAAAAATGCCGAGTTTCTTACCTACAGCATACAGGTAAATCCCGGGCTCCCGGAATCAATTGCCGAACAGATAAAACTTCTGCTGGAAAAAGGCGACCCGGGCGCGGATAAAATTCTTGAACTCCTGCAGTATTACCGGGGCAATGCCTACGTCATAAATGCGGTGGAGGACATGTTCGGCCGTCAG
>SPDA01000093.1 GCA_004525155.1 Spirochaetales bacterium | reverse complement strand
GAATATATCTAAAACGGCGGAAGTGCTCGGAATTTATCCGAGCAATCTGCACGGGAAGATAAGGAAACTGGGAATAGAAGTCAGAAAATGAGAGATCTAACCCTGCGGCAGAAAGAAGTTCTTACCTTCGTAAAAAACTTCATGACAAAGCATAAATACTCTCCTTCCATCCGCGAAATTGCGGCCTTTTTTTCCATTTCCACAAAAGGCGCCTATGATCACATAAAAGCCCTGACAAAAAAGGAAAAATTGAAGATGGACCCCAACCGATCCAGGGCAATAGAGCTGATGGAACCGCTGGACGGCCGTGAAGAAGTGGTCTCCGTGCCGATTCTGGGCAATGTGGCGGCCGGCGTACCCCTGTTCGCCACGGAAAACTTTGACGGCTACCTGAAAATTCCCGTCAACCAGATAAAACAGGGCAACTACTTCGCCCTCAAGGTTAAGGGCGACAGCATGACGGACGCCGGCATTCTCGATGGCGATATGGCTGTTTTTCTCCAGCAGGCAGACGCGAACAACGGCAGTATAGTTGTTGCCATGGTAAACGAGGCCGTTACCATGAAACGGCTGTACAAGGAAAAAAACCGGATACGGCTCAAGGCGGAAAACCCCGTATATCCGCCCATCTATACCCAGAACGCCCAGATACTCGGAAAACTCGTGCTGGTGTTCAGGCACTATGAATAACAGGAACTATCTGCTCCTGGGTCCCGAACATGGGGAAAAACAAAAATATATTCAGAATATAAAGTCGAAACTTAAGGATACATACGCGGAAAAGCCCGAGGAATACATGTTCTATTCTTTCGACCTTAATCTGGCGGATATTCTTGCCCTGCTCCGCACCCCTTCCCTTTTCTCCCCCATGAAAATAGTCACCATTAACGGATTAGAATCGATAAAAACAAAAGGAGAAATCGACCTGATCCTGGGGTACCTGAAAGCCCCTGCGGAGGATTGCTGCCTTTTCCTCCTTTCGGAACAGGTGCAGATTGACAAACGGTTCGAAAAACAAATACCCAGGGAGCAGGTTAAAATCTTCTGGGAACTCTTCGACAACCAGAAACTCGGATGGGTCCAATCCTTTTTCAGGCAGCAGGGCATGAGCATTGAGGGGGAGGCCGCGGAGCTGCTGCTGGATATGGTAACAAACAATACCATGGATCTGCGAAGGGAATGCGAGCGGCTTGTCCTCTTTTCCGGTGAACAGAAAATAATACGGGAGGAGGACATTGCAGGATTTCTCTACCACAGCAAGGAGGAAAACGTGTTTTCCCTCTTCAATAAAATGGCGGAAAAAGACCTGGCAGGTTCCCTTGAAATTCTGGAAAAAATAATTCAATCAGCCGACGCTTCCGGCATTCAGATAGTAGCAGGGCTGTACTGGCAGTATAAAAAACTTTTATCCTATAAACTTCTTCTGGCAAACCAGTATAAATCGGAAGAGGCCCTTGAGCAGCTTGCAATCAGGACAAAAAAATCAAAACGCATCTATGAAAAGGCCGCGGGCAATTATAATCCTGCGGAACTTGAAAATATCATCATTCTTACCGCTTCCTGCGATACCTGCCTGCGGAACGGCAAAGCGGATCTGCACAGAATTCTGCTCTCTCTCTATATTTACGGCTGCGTAAAGGGAAGGGGAGACTCTATTCTGCCACTTTTCCAATAATTTCCGGCAGCCTGGTCATTTTTCTTTTACCTGAAAGAAGGCTCACCAGAAACCCAATGGCAAGACCGGCAAGGCCGAAAAGCGCCTTGATCCCATCGGACTTTACATGAAAAAGAAGCCCGCTCCCGGCGAAAAACAAAATAAACAGGATTAGCGGCACCATAAGCACCATGAACGAGGCGGAAAGCGCCCCTCCCGTTTGTATATTCACTTCTACCGTGTCACCGAGGTGCAGATCCACCCCGCCGGTATTGGCAGCGAAAAAAACCTTGTCTTTTACGGTACACAATTTACTGCCGCAGGATTCACAATTTTCCTGATCAACGAAGGCAAGCTTAATCCTCCGATCCGTTATCTCTGTTACTATCCCCTTCTCTTTCATGAAACTCCTCCTCGCAGGGAACGCGCAGCCGTTCGATACTCAGCGCTTTTCCCGATTCATCTATTTCCAGCACCACGCCCTGCAGCTCAAGGGCTTCCCAGCAATCCTTCGACCGTTCCGGAATCTGCGTAACCAATTTCTGAATTTCCACCTTCGGATCAAGACCGCCGACAGACTCCAGGCTTCCGGCCCTGCCGAGGTCCGTTATCACGGCCGTCCCTCCGGGAAGCACCGTCTCATCCGCTGTCTGGGTCTTGAAATGCGTACCCACTACCGCAGAAACTTTTCCGTCCAGATGATAAAACATGCTTTGTTTTTCCGCGGTGGTAGTCGCGTGAAAATCAACGATAATAACATCTGTTTCCTTTTTTATCCTGTTTATTATATCAGGAATAAGGACATAGGGATTGGTCAGATGCGTCCTGTTGAATCCTGACTGGCCAAGGGCATTAATAATGCCTATTTTAACCTGGTTTTTTTCATAGATCCACCAACCCCGTCCGGGGTTCCCCTGCGGGTAATTCGCAGGACGAAGTATAAAAGACGCATTTGCTATAAATTGCACCATGTCCATTTTATAATAGATTCGTTCGCCGGAGGTAAGTACATCTATGCCCAGTTTTTTCAAGTAAATGGCATGATTTTTACCGATACCATAACCGCCGGTGGCTCCTTCCCCGTTTGCAATGACAAAATCTATATTGTACTGCTTTTTTACAGCGGGCAGGAGGGATTTAACGGTAAACACGCCGCTCTTGCCGACAATTTCTCCAATACACAGAATGCGGATACTCACTTTTTTTCCTTTGAAACACCATACTAAATATACTGCTTTTTTGGAAGGGCCGTCAAAATGAATATCCACGAATGCGGCGATTTTTAGTATATTATATCAAGGTTTGCGCCATCCAGGGCAGACCTTAAAGCTGCCGCGTATGCGGGGCTAAAACACAGTCTTAACGAGGTGTTACCATGAAAGAGCACATGCTTTTCGACATCGGGAAAATTATGGATTCCATTTTCGAAACCGCCCAGAATTTCGGCGACGTTTTCAAGGAGGGTTTCAAGGAAGAAGCCCAAAAACAGGGCTGGGATTTCGGCTGGCAGGAAAATGTGGATTACTATCCCACCTACATGTACCCGCCGGTGAATGTGTTCATGACACGGGAAAAAAGTCTTGTCTTCGAATTCGCCGTTGCAGGTTTCAACGAAAAAGACATTAATCTCGAGTTTTCCAAGGACCATATGATCTTCTCCGCCAATGCGCCTGAACGTACCGCTGACGAGGATGCCAAGTATTTTAAACACAGAATCAAATTTAAGGAAATTCCGGAACAGCGCTATTTTGTGCCTGAGGATAAGTTCAACCGCGAAGCGGTAAAGGCAGTATTTAAAAACGGCATACTGAAAGTTACCATTCCGCCGAAAGAGGAAATACGGACTGCGGAAGGAATAAAAGTGGAAATTGTGAGGGAAGAGGAATAGGTAAAACCTGCCGCCCCGGGCTACGGGGCGGCAGGTAATAATATCCTAAAGTTCTCTGCCCAGAATGAACGTAGCCAGTAATTCCAGAGCCTGAGCGTTTTTATAGCTCAAATCCCAGATCAGGTGGCTGTCGATAATATAGACCCTGCCGGTTTTAACCGCCTTGAGGTTTTTCGCGAGTTCCAGGCTGGTGAATTGTTCAATACTGCTGAATTCCCAATCCCCGCGGGGAAGAATGATGATATCCGGGTCCGCTGAAAGAAGCGATTCCACACTGTATTCGACCCAGCCGGTCAATCCCTGTTCCACGGCTAGACTTTTCCCGCCTGCCTTCGAAATAAGATCTGAAACAATGGTGTTTCCCGCAGGCGACCAGGTCTGCAGTGTGGCCATATCCTGCACCCAGCCGAACATGAAAACCACGGGTTTCTTATCGTCGGGCTGTGCGTAACGGGCAACTGCATTTTCAACTTTTTTAATGATCCCGCTCATGGAAGACTGAAGTCTCGACGCCTCAGCCACGCGGTCTGTCATGACCCCCAGGTCGCCGATTATTTCCAAGATTTTCTCAATGTTTTCTATTTCTCCGATGGAATAAATCGGGACCCCCGCTTTTTCCAGCTGCTGGTCCGCCTGATCGTTGTGCGAAAACAGGTTAATGTAAATATCCGGATTAAGACTTATGACCATTTCAACATCGATACCGGTTGTACCGCCTATGGGAGCAACATTTTCATACCCCGGCATATTTGGTTCATCCGTCGGCTTGTTGGTTAAACCGTCCGTTTTATAGCCCGCTATCCACTGGCCGGCTGCCACAACCCTGTCAAGCACACCGAGTTCTTTCAGAGCGAGGGCAGCGCCTTTTTCCGCGACTATTATACGCTTGACCGGCCCGTTAAAAGTCAGCTGACGATTTTTCTTGCCTTCAACGACTCCCAGGTCATCCTCCAGGGTAACAGGATATTTAACGGCATAGGGCTTCGATTCGGTCGTTGCCGACGGTTTGACAGGGGCCGCGGTCCCGTCGTTGCCGCTCTCCTTTTTCCCGCCTGCAAATACTGCCGCGGACATGCCGCAAAGGAGCAGTAAAATACCTGCAAATAGAAATAATTTTTTCACGTAATTCTCCTTTTTTTACTTTAATAAAATTGCCAATTCTTCTTCGTTTTCCACGGCAACGGCGCCGTTCCGGATAAGCCGGTTGTAAATCTCCGTAACCTTGCCTTCCGTAAAATCCCTGGCGTGAAAATTATCGCCGTCGATAAAATACACTGGTTTGTTTTTCGCCAGAGCTTCATCCAGGGCCAAAAGGTTTTCCATGTTTCCCATACCGAACAGAACCCTGCTCACGACTATAATATCCGCCTCCATCATGCAGGCCCTGTTCTGATCGCGTTTTTCCTTAAGTATTTCCACAAATGGCTCGCCCTGGATCATGGGGATGTTGAGGCTGGAAGCAACCCGTGCGTCCGTATCGATACTGCTCAATATGCAGGTTGTCACGGTATGACCTTCAAGACTTAAAATGTTGAACAGATAGGAGCCGCTTCCCCCGCCGGCTATGACGTGGACCCGTTTCGCGGCTCCTTCCCCACCGGTGAAATTGCGGTTATCGGGGTTCTTGGGAACAACAAACAGCTTGTTGGTAAAGGGGTTGCGCTCGACAGCGACATGTGCCTGGAACACCTCCTCTATCAGTGCCGAATTGATTATTTTTTCCGGAACATCGTCTTTAAAAACGGAACCTTCCTTGAGCAGCATTATCCGGTCGGAATACTGCAGGGCAAGATTAATGTCGTGGAAGATACCGAAAACCGTCAGTTTTCTCTCCTTCCTCAGTTTTGAGATAAGCTGCATTATATCCAGCTGAAAATTAATATCGAGATTGGAGGTAGGTTCATCCAGCAGAAGTATGTCTGTTTCCTGGCAGAGAACCTGGGCGATCATGACGCGCTGCTTTTCGCCTCCGCTTATCTCCATGAAACCGCGGTCCGCGAGATGATCCGTATGGGTGAGCTTCATGGCCTCCAGGGCCTTGGCATGATCATGGGGGCTTTCGTTGACCAGGTGACTCGACCGGGGATGCCTGCCCATGAGCACAACCTCCAGGTTACCGAAGTTGAAATTGGAGGTTATTTCCTGGGGAACTATTCCAATAGTCCTTGCCCGTTCCCTGGCGGAAAAATGCTTTAAGTTCCGGGAAAAAACATGAACGCTTCCCTGCGTATAGGGCAGGATACCGGAAATAATGTTGAAGAGGGTTGTTTTTCCCGAACCATTCGGCCCCAGGAGCGCGACGAATTCCCCCTCTTCAATCCGGCAGGACACGTTAGCAAGTACCCGGTGGCTGCCGTAGGAAAATTCAAGGTTTTCAACTTCAATAACCGGCGCCACGCTACAGTCCGCCTTTCACCCTGCTTTTGCGCAGAAGGTAGATAAAGAAAGGGGTCCCCAGCAGGGCTGTTATGATGCCGACGGGAAGCTCCCTGGGCACCAGCACTGTCCGTGCCAGGGTATCGGCAAGAAGCAGGGTAACGCCGCCGGCAAAAACGGAAACGGGAAGAAGAACCCGGTTGTCCGGGCCTGTAACCAGCCGCACCATGTGAGGCACAATGAGCCCTATAAAACCGATAATACCGGAAACGGAAACCACCGCCGCCACAACCACGGAAGCGATGACAACCACAATGGTCTTGACCCGGTTGACGGGAATGCCGAGCTGTTTGGCGCGCTGTTCACCGAAGGCGAGGATATTGAGGCTCCGGGTAAAAAAGAAAAAAGCTATGCATCCCGCCGTAACCACAGGAACAACCACCATCACCTGCTGCCATACGGCGGAACTGATGCTGCCCATTATCCAGAAAATAATTCTATGGGAATCCTCGCCACCTGTAAGCATGATAAAGGATGTAGCCGCGGAACAGAGTGAGCCTATGGCAATTCCGGAAAGAAGAAGGGTCAGTACGGAGAGATAACCGCCCTTGGTCCTCGATATATTGAAAACGACGAAGGAAACTGCTAGAGCTCCAGCGAAAGCTCCGATGACTATTCCGGAAACACCAGGAATTTTCGAAGTTACACCCAGACACATGGCAATACTAGCGCCGAGCGTGGCGCCTGAGGATATGCCGATTATATAGGGATCTGCCATGGGGTTCCGGAACAAGCCCTGATACATCACCCCGGAGGCGGAAAGACCTATACCCACGAACATGGCCAGAAGAATTCGCGGCAGCCTTATCTGGTACATGATGACCTGATGGTTTGCCTGGATTCCTTCCGTAGTTACAAAGTTCGACAGAAGCGGTATTTTATCGAGGATTAGCCTGTAGGCGTCTTTAAGCGGAATACGCGCGGCCCCGAGAGACGCGGCGAGTGCACTCAAAAGCAGAAG
>SPDA01000367.1 GCA_004525155.1 Spirochaetales bacterium | reverse complement strand
GGGAGGGACTGTTCCGGATTTCTATGTCCTGAAAATTTATTCCCCCGGCCTCCGGAATGGCGGGCCCCGGCGGCGGTTTGGGCGCAGCATAACCGTCGGGCAGGTTCGTTATGGCAAACTCCATCGATAGAACGGCCCCTGCCGGCACGGACAGGATTTTCTCAAGAGGCAGGCTCACTTCCGCTCCCGGCTGTAAAAGAAGGGAATTTTCCGCAATGGCGACATCTGTTTCATTCAATGGTTTGGTCCAGGGAACAACGGTTTCCCTGGATAAGGCAAAAGTGCGGCTTGCGTCGGAGACCGTTTCAAGCATGCCCGAGGCAATGCCGAATTCCAGAGAATCGCCGCTTAATGAAAGCCGGTTTGCGCTTCCTGTTTTAATGGTTTCAAGAAGAAGGACGCGGCTGTCTTTCGTGTCGTCAATCACTGTTGCCTTGAGAAGACCTTTTGATTTTTCGCTTATCTGCCTCGCGAAATCGGCAAGCTTTCCTCCCGCAAAGGTAAGGGTAAATTCTTTATCGCCCGCGCTGAACCCGTAAGTTCCTTTGGGAACGGTATAGTTTTTATCGAGGGAAGCGGTGAGAAATCTGTCGGGTTTTGCGGTTTTAATGATCTGCAGGGACCTTGAATCTTCCATCGCTTCCCTGCTGACGGTGGCTGTTACCAGGGTCTCATCGGAAGAAGTGCCGATTTTTTCGCCGAAGGGGCTTTGAAAACCGAAGAGTTTCTTTGCGCTTTCCTGGAGCTTGGAGATTTTTCTATTGACATCCTGCCAGATGACCTTTTCTTCCTTGTAGGTCTGGGCCTGATCCTCCAGTCGGGTCAGAGGTATCCGCTCCAGTTTCATCGTGGCATCGATGATCTTTCCGGAATCTATTCTGCTTGTTACACCGGGAATTGATATATCTGACATTTAGCGACATTCCCCTCCCAAAGAATGTCAGATCATCTGATCGAACAGCAATCCGACAGCTTCCCGAATCTTCACCTGCAGCCTTTGGAGTTCCTCAGGAGGGATCTCCCTGATTACTTTATCGGTTGCACTGTCAATGACCTTAACCACAACCTGATCAAGCTCTTCGTTCACGTAGAATTTAAGCCGCCTGTTGTATGCGGCCTGGTTACGGAAGTACTTCTGCAGATATTTTTCGAGATATTGTTTCGAGATATTGTCTCTTTTTAGCTGATCCTGGGCTTCCTGCTTCTTTTCAACTCTTCCTTGAGGATTAGGGGCCTTGTCTTTTGCAAAGATATCGTGCGACCGAATGTTCACGACACCCTGAATTTCAAGTTCCATATGTCGTTCCTTGACAAAAACATTAAGAGAGGAGGGGAGGCGCGATCCCCCCCGGCTCAATTTTCTGTAAAGAGATAACGTCCAGAAATCTCTTTACTTGACATGAACGGAGGCTAAACTCCTTCTAAAGAAGCTGAAGAACGGACTGTGATTTTGTATTGGCCTGGGCGAGCATCGCTGTATTGGACTGCGTGAGAATCTGGTTCTTCACGTAATCAACTATTTCGCTGGCCATATCCACATCCCGTATCCGTGACTCTGCCGCCTGAAGGTTTTCAGAAGCGATGGCTACTCCCTTGGAGGCCATTTCGAACCGGTTCTGATAGGCGCCCAAATCGGCACGCTGTTTCGAAACCGTTCTCAATGCCGCATCTATGTCACCGATAGCCCTGTTTGAAGATTCCACACTGGTGATTTTGATTAAATCGCTCTGACTTACTCCTTCACCTCCCTGCGGATTGATAAGAGCCTGTGCTGTCATGGTGCCGATATATATCCTCTCGCTCTGGTCCATGTTCGCTCCAACCTGGAGGTTCATCACGAAACCGGTGTCTGCAGTGGCAAATCGGCCTGTCAGCATGTTCATCCCGTTGAATTGGGCGTGGGAGGCAATCCGGTTTATCTCATCAATAAGCTGAGATACCTCAACCTGAATCTGCATCCTGTCCTCTTCGGTGTAGATACCGTTTGCTGACTGTACAGCAAGTTCACGCATTCTGTGCAGCATGTCCTGGGTTGTCTGGAGAAAACCTTCTGTGGTCTGTATGAAGGAGATGCCGTTTTCTATATTCTTTTCAGCCTGGTTAAGTCCCCGTATCTGGCTTCGAAGCTTTTCAGATACAGCAAGACCGGAAGCATCGTCTCCACACCGGTTTATGCGCATACCGGAACTGAGCTTTTCAATGTTTTTTCCGATTTCGGAATCTTTGATGCCCAGTTGCCGGTTGGCGTACATCGCACTCATGTTGTGATTTATTATCATTTATCCCTCCTTGATAGGTTGAGAAAAGCATCCTTTGCCTTTCTTTCAGTTCCCGATGACAACAGGAAACCGCGTTTTTTTACCTTTTTGTATGCCTCGAGGAAGACTTCAGAAGACCTTCGCGCCTCTTCTGCTCCGTTCTCGTCTCCTGAAGGCAGAGAGAAAATTTCAATCCGGGTTCCGCATTTTCATGGGGAACCCGGTAAAATATCTCTCTGCCATTGCATACAGGGAGGGAATCATTTCAAAGATCAAACGGAAATCATCCAGCTATTAATATACTCCCTTATTGAAGCAGTTGCAAGACCGTCTGATTTTTCATGTTTGCCTGTGCCAGCATGGCGGTCCCGGCCTGGATGAGTATCTGGTTCTTGATGTACTCAACCATCTGTCCGGCCATGTCGGTGTCCCTTATCCGGGATTCGGCTGCCTGAAGGTTCTCGGCACCCGCGTCTATGCCCCGTACGGCATGTTCGAGCCTGTTCTGGTAGGCGCCAAGGTCCGCCCTCTGTTTGCTGACCGCTTTCAGGGCTTCGTCAAGCACACCGATGGACATGTTGGAATTTTCCGGGGTGGTGAGGCTTAAGACGCCGTTCTGCTGCTTTACACCCAGAGCGACAGAGGTCATGGTGCCGATGTACACGCGTTCCCGCTGATCCATATTGGCGCCGATGTGCAGCCACATGGAAGCGGTAATGGTGTTTTCGCCTGTTTCAACGGCAAACCGGCCGGTAAGCATGTTCATGCCGTTGAATTGCGCATGAGAAGCTATCCTGTCGAGTTCATCCACGAGCTGGGAAACTTCCACCTGAATCTGCATTCTGTCTTCTTCGGTGTAAACTCCGTTGGCTGACTGAATCGCCAGCTCCCTTATCCTGTGCAAGATGTCCTGGCTTTCCTGGAGGTAACCCTCTGTTGTCTGGATGAAGGATATGCCGTTTTCCGCATTTTTCGAGGCCTGTTTCAAGCCCCGAATCTGGGCTCGCATCTTTTCGGAAACAGCGAGGCCGGAGGCATCGTCGCCCGCACGGTTTATTCTGAATCCGGAAGCGAGTTTTTCCATGTCTTTGCCAATGGAAACAGTGGTGTGTTTTAGCTGGTTGTGCGCGAAGATCGCACTCATGTTGTGATTGATTATCATGCTTTCCTCCATGAATCGTGATTATGACCATCCTTGGTCATTTTATGCCCCGGTTACGCGTAACCTTGCATATTTTGCTAAACCCCTCAATCACTTAAGCCGACATTAAGGATAAGGGTAAGGATAACCTTAAGGGGTCTTCGACCCGAACAGTACTTTCC
>SPDA01000450.1 GCA_004525155.1 Spirochaetales bacterium | reverse complement strand
CAATAATCAAATACACAGGTCTTCCCGCTTTTCCGGTAATGATGACGCCATCATAACCGCTTTTCTTGAGCATGCCGCCGAACTTCCCGCCGCAGGAAGCTTCCGCATAGATGCCGGTGAGAGGGGATTTCGTCACCACCTCAAACCTGTCGCCGGAAAAAGCCTTTGTGCCGGCCAGGGGACCTGTCATGAAGATAAGCGCGTTGCCTTCACTGAACGCGTCTTCCTGCGGATTCGTCAATTCGTGCAGGTACCTGGCGCCGAGCCCGCTTCCGCCGATGAAAGCCCTCAGGTCGGAAGCCGAAGGCGTCATGGTTTCGATGCTCATTCGAGTAAGGTCAATTTTCAAAATGCTGTTCATATAACCGCCGGCCATATCATTCCCCCTTGAGGGCCCCGGCCGTGAGGCCCCGTACGAAATAACGCTGACCGAAAAGGTAAATAAGCAGCATGGGAACGAGGGAAACCAGCACGCCCGCCAGCATGGCAGGCTGATTGATCTTGTATTTGCCCTGGTACTGAACGAGGCCTACCATAAGGGTGGTAAGAGACTTTTTCTGCAGGAAAATGAGCGCCACCAGGAGCTCGTTCCAGACCCACAGAACGCTCACGACTGTCAGAGTGATAAGCGCCGTCTTCGCCAGGGGAATGATGATGCGAAGGAATACGACCATGTCGTTGCAGCCGTCGATCTTCGCGGAGTCGATGAGCGACTGGGGAATGGTTATAAAAAAGTTACGGAGCAGGTAGATGTTGAATGGCATCATGAGCCCGACATAAATTAGTATGGCGCTCCAGTAGGTATTCACGAGCCTAGTTTTCGTGGCCAGCACGAAAATCGGGATTATCATCACGATGGGCGGAATGACCATCAAACTGATGATGAAATTGAAAATCTTGTCCCTTGCCTTGAACCGTATCTTCGCAAAAGAATAGGCCGCGAGAGCGGAGATGACGACTGAGATGACGACGGAAAAGGCCATCACGAAAATGGAATTCCTGAACCACATAAGCATCTGCCCGTCGGTGAGCAGGGTCCGGAAATTGTCAAGTACGAACTGTTTCGGCAACCCGGCCTGGTTTGTAATGTAATCCACCTTGGTCTTGAATGCCCCCATGACGATGTAGAAGAGGGGTCCAAGCACCATGACAACGGGGATGATGAGAATAGTCTGCTTTAAAAATCCCGGTAAAAATTTTTTCCGCATGTCACTCGTACTCGCTGAACAGTTTTTTTCTGAACCTGAAGGAAGTGAAGGAAAGAATACCGGTCAATAAAAACAGGACGATGGAAACCGCGGAGGCAACGCCCATTTTTTTCATCCTGAAGGCTTCCATGTAGATATAATATTCAGTCACATAGGTACTCCTGGAAGGCCCCCCCAGAGTCATGACAAGTACATAATTGAAGACCCAGCTCAGCATGGTGACGATCATAATGAATACATAGAATTCTATGACGGTGGCCAGTTCCGGTATGACGATAAACTGCATCTTTTTAAACCATCCGGCACCGTCGATTTCCGCGGCATCGAAAAGCTCATCGGACACCGTGGAAAGACGCGCCAGGAACAGCATGGTGCCGAACCCGAACTCCCGCCACAGGATGACAAACATGATGGATAGCATGGCGGTAACCCCGGACCCGAGCCAGTCGGTCACGAGAAAATCCAGGTGTATGGCCCTGAGCAGACTGTTCAGCATTCCCCGTCCCTGAAAGAACAGCGAAAAGAAAAGACCTATCGCCGTAATGGATATGATGTAGGGAACGAGTATGGTGGCCCTGTAGAACTTCCAGCCTTTCACCTCGCCGTAGAGCAGATAGGAAAAAACAAGGGCGATTACCACCAGGAGGGGTACGAGCAGTATGAGCAGGGCGTTGTTTTTTATCGATACCCAGAAAACCGGGTCCCGAAGCATGATGCGGTAATTGGTAAATCCTGCGAAGGGCCTTCCCGCCACGCTCAAATCCAGAAAACTGTAATGTATATTCTGGAAAAGGGGGTAAAAGAATATCACAGCGATGACGACAAGCGCCGGAAGAATGAACAGATAACCTTTGACATGTTCTTTTATCATGATATGACCCGAACCGCCTGCCTCATAATAACATGGGATGCCGCCCGGTTTAAACAGCCGACATCCCGGAAATTTTAAATGATTGACACTTTTACTTTATCACTTGCCGATGTTTTTATAATTCTTTACTTCTTCAGGATAATCCTGCCGCCATCTTGCCGCAGCTTTTTCGAATTTCGCAGCAGCCTCGTCGGCATTGATGCTTCCGCCAACCAATTCCTGGCAGATCGAATACATGGATTCAAGAACGGCGACGGGTATACTTTCCTGGTAGGTAAAAGTTGGTTTTTTCAATACTATGTCGATAGTAGTTTTATCATATCCGGTTTTCATGATGGACGGATCAATAAGATCTGAAATCGGCATGGCTCCTGTGGACTGATACATTGCCATCTGCCGTTCCTTTGAAACCGCGAACTCGAGGAATTTGCCCGCCTCTTCCGGATATTTTGCTTTTGCAGGAATAATGAGCGGATTTGTGGGAATGGCGCAGTACCCTGCAAGTTTCGTCTTCGAAGGCACCGGCGGCACCATGACGCCCACGTTCTCGGCGCCTAGAATGCTGGCCGCATAAACCGCCTGGGGCTGGACGGCGTTTGTAAAACCAGCGTTGCCTGCTGCAAACACATCCATCACTTCTCCTAAAGAAAGGGACATGGCATCGTCGTTGAAAAGCTTGAGGTCCCTCATGTCCTGAACCACCTTCCACCAGCCGTTATTAGGAGCGGCTGCGAGACTTGTTACTCCTAGAATGGCTGAACGGAGCTGGGAGATATTGTCATAAAATTGGGCACCCATTGGCGAGGAGAAAAAATCCGCCCAGTAACCGTCCTTCATACCAATCACATAGGGGGTGAATCCCGCTTGTTTGATTTTTTTAAGGGCATCTATAAAACCTTCGTAGGTTTTAGGCGGATTCTCGGGATCGAGTCCGGAAGCGGCCCACACCTTCTTG
>SPDA01000119.1 GCA_004525155.1 Spirochaetales bacterium | reverse complement strand
GTCCGGCTGGGAGAGCGCAAGGGTTATGGACGGGCAGCCGGCTGAAACGAGAATGAATTTGGCGCCCCTGGCCTCCAGACCTTTTATAAGATCTACGGATTCCGTCAGGTCGATAATGGGCGAGTCTGGTCCGGCGTAACCCTGGCCCCCGGGAAAGCCTTCCCACATGGATACCTTTGAACCGACAATGAAATCGGGATCATTTATTTCTTTCGCAATCCGCTCGTACACCTCGTAGGTTACCCTGGTCCTGTTTTCCCAGGAACCTCCGTACTTCCACTGCCTGTCGTTATAGGGACGCAGGAACTGGGACATGAGGTACCCGTGGCAGTTCTTGTAATCGATGCCGTCGGCGCCCGCGTCATGGGCTATTTTCGCTGAAAGCACGAACTGATCGATAATTTTTTTGACGTCATCCTCGGTAAGGAGGTCTCCCCCGAACCCCGGCAGCTTTTTGACACAGACGCGTTTCGAGAAATCAGGATGGCTCAATTCACCGGAGTGGGTGAGCTGCCAGATAAAAAGGGTCTTGCTGTTGGCTTTTTTCATTTCCCTGACAAAATCCGAAAGGGCCTTGGCGTTGTGCGGCAGGACGGAAAGCTGATGGAGCCTTCCCCTGTGGTCATAGGTGACTGTTATGGCTTCCAGTACGACGATGCCCGCCCCGCCTTCGAACAGTCTCCTGTAGCGCCTGTAGGTCTTTTCGCCCGGATTTCCCTGATCATCGGCGTCGGTACATTCCATGGCATTTATGGCAATTCTGTTGGCAGCGGTTTTGGTGCCTATTTTTATCGGTGAGAAAACAGTGTCCATGAAACCCATATTGTCCTCCTAATCGTATTAAACTTGACGGCATCGTTTTACAGTCTGCCGGATAATGTGTATACCGGTTTTCCCCCGGGTGCAGAGTCGTGCTGACAGGGTTTCCCTAGACAAGGTCCTTGAACAGGGCTTCGATTGCCTGCCTGTTTCCCGCGCCGATTTTCTCGTTGACTATGCTGCCGCCCTTGAAGACCTTCAGTGTGGGAATGCTGACCACCCCGTACTTGACTGCCAGGCCGCTGGCGGTGTCCACGTTGAGCTTTCCGATTTTGAGTTTCCCTTCCCAGACAGCAGCGATGTCCTTTAATATGGGGCTGATCATTTTGCAGGGGCCGCACCATTCGGCCCAGAAATCGACAAGGACCGGTATATCGGATTTAATAACTTCAGTTTCGAAATTTTCTTCTGTCAATACCACTTCTGCCATACATTACTCCTTAGCTCTTTTTGGTTTTAATTGGGTGAACCGGAAATCTCTGAGGATATTATCCACGAAATTGGAACTTGTTTCTACCTGCCCGTAAAGCTCTTCATCCAGTGTTTCCATCCCGAGAAGCTTCCGCTGAATGTCTGAAAGGTCGTGCAGAAGAAAGGACGCCTCAAGCATGAGCCTTTTTTCCTCGATTTCGATCTCTCTTATGTTTTTTTCGAAATGGTCGAGCAGGGTCTGATATTTACCGAGTACCAGCGGCACGCCGCTTGTCCGGACGGTACACATGTCCGTAATCCTGGTCTGCGTGGCCGGCCGGGTTCTTGCGGCGAATTCCCTGGAATGGAGGCGGAGGGCCTTGTCTATCACCGGCCAGTGATATTCCTCCAGCAATTTTAACGCGCCGAAAAGCTTTTTAAGTTCGTAGGATGCCTCCGAATGGATATGCAGGTCCGGATATTTCGCGATTTTCCGTTTGTTCTCGAGAATGATAAGGTCCGCTTTCTCGCTCATGCTCTGTTCGTGAGCCTCGATTTCGGCATCTTCTGCCCGGGCACTTTTTTTTTCTTCCTCCCGGCGGATGAGGGTGAGGATTACGTCCGCCTCCGCCGTCAGAAATGTTTCCATATCCATGGATGAACCCAGAGCCTGAAGGTACCGGATTTCGAATTTCTCTTTAAGGGTCAGGGGTTTGGTATAGCGGATGATATAATCGTTATATAACCCGCGGATTTTTTTAAGAACCTTATCGATATCCGCGGCGTCAAACTTCTTTTTCACTACCCCTACATAGATAAGTCATTTTTTTACGCAGGTCAAGTGAAACGGAAGATTCGGGATTACGCAGCGCCCTGGCAATGGTTTCCACGAACAGGGAACCGACAACCAGCGCATGGACGCTGCCGCCCAGGGCTGTCACCTGTTCCCTTGTCTTAATGCCGAATTCGGCCAGTATTTTCGAATCGGTACCTTTGAGTTTTTCAATGAATCCGAGCGCTTCCGCGGTGTCCGTCTCCTTTCCCGTGACTCCTTTCCTCAGCGCTGCATAAATAAATTCAGGTTTCAGGTCCTTAAGATAACGGATACGTTCCGCAGACATGGCCGGGGCCGCTACAGGCACCACGGCGATACCGCATCTGTGGCCCGCCTCAAAAAGCCCTTCGTCCTGCGGAGGACAGAGATCGGGGATAATCAGGCCCCGCACCCCCGCGTCCCTCGCCCTGGCCGTAAACCTGTCAATACCGCAGGTAAATGCGAGATTCCCGTAGGTCATGATGAAGACCGGCGCCTTTCCGGCCAGCTCTTCGGCGAGACTGAAGCCTCCGTCCACGGTGAATCCCCCGGCAAGGGCGGTTTGGCAGGCGTTCTGGATGAGGGGTCCGTCCGCAGTGGGGTCGGTGAAGGGGAACTGGATTTCGAGATACGCCGCCCCCCCCTCGATCAGGGCCAGGCCTGCCTGAAGGGAGGTGTCCCGGTCGGGGTAAAAGGCCACCATGTGGGCCATGATTTTGGCGGCACCGGTCATAACGCGCCTCCCGGAGGGGGGCCGGCTTCGGGCGCTCCTGCCTCCGACCCCAGAAAAGACTTCCAGTTCGTCTCATCGAGGGCTTTCGCGGTGATAACCAGGTCCTTGTCGCCTCTTCCGGACATGTTGATAATCACGGCCTTGTCCCTGCTACCGTTTCCGGCTATCGCCATTCCGGCAGCGGCGGCATGAGCCGATTCCAGCGCGAAAATAATGCCTTCCCTGGCAGCGAAAAACTTGAGGGCATCGAGGGCTTCGCTGTCGGAGGCAGTGGTAAACTCGATCCTGCCGCTGAGCCCCAGGTCCGCGAGCTGCGGCCCTAGACCCGGATAATCGAGGCCGGCGCTGATGCTGTGCGTCGGCAGAACCTGGCCGTCGCTGTCTGTAAGAAAGAGGCTTTTATAACCCTGGACAATCCCCGGCCTCCCCCTGCCGTTCATGCGGGACGCGTGCTCGCCGGGGCCGCTGCCCCTGCCGCCTGCCTCCACGCCGACAAGCCGGGGTTCCGGAAACTTGAGAAAGGGCGAAAAAAAACCGATGGCGTTTGATCCTCCTCCCACGCAGGCCACCATGGCCTCCACCTCGAGCCCCTCCTCCCCGATCTGCTCTTTTACCTCCCTGCCGATAACGGACTGGAACTCCCGCACCATGTCCGGGTAGGGTGAGGGACCGAGGGCGGAGCCGAGAAGATAGTGGGTATCGGAAAAACTCTCCGCCCAGTCCCGTAAAGCCTCGTTTACCGCGTCTTTCAGGGTTTTTGAACCGGAATATACGGGTGTCACTTCCGCGCCGAAAAGCTCCATCCAGAAAACGTTGGGGCGCTGGCGGTTCATGTCGATTTCGCCCATGTAAACCCTGCAGGGTATGCCGAACTTTGCACAGACCGCCGCCGTGGCAACCCCGTGCTGCCCAGCGCCCGTTTCCGCGATTATCCTTTTCTTTCCCAATCGCGAGGCAAGGAGAACCTGGCCGAGGGCATTGTTTATCTTGTGCGCTCCCGTGTTGGCGAGCCCCTCCAGCTTTATGTATATTTTTGACCCGCCCAGGGCGCGGGTTGCTTCGGCCGCGTAGAGCAGGGGTGTCGGCCGGCCGATGAAGTGTTTCCCGTGATACTCCAGCTCACTGGTAAAGGCCACGTCCTCCATGGCCGCGAGGAATCCTTTTTCCAGTTCCTCAAGGGGGGAACGCAGAATTTCAGCCACATAGCGGCCGCCGAAATTTCCGAAAAATTCATGATAGTGCATGATCCAGCTCCAGAAAAAAACGTTTTACACGATGCGGATCCGTTACCCCGGGACTGAGTTCCAGCCGGCTGGCCGAGTCGATGAGTTCCGGATGGTATTCGCGTATGATGCGGGATACGTTATCCGGGCCGATGCCCCCCGCCAGCCAGAGAGGCTTGATCGAGGCCGCCTCCCTGATAAGTTCCCCGGGCAGCGCGGACCCCATGCCCGATTTCGGCGCGTCAATCAGCACCCTCGGGCAGGAGAACTCCGCCAAACGGCCGGCATCGCCGGGAACGGAGAGGGAAAGGGCCTTGTAATAGGGAAATGCCATGCCGAAGCAGGCCTTCGGATGTTCTGTGCCGTGAAACTGGATAACATCGAGAACTCCTTCCCTGAGCAGGGCGTCCGCATCCGGGGGGAGGGCCGAGGCCTTTTCGTCGAGGACCACTATTCCCGCCTTGAGGGCCCTGGTGGGACCAATTCCTGCGATGAAGGCGGCTTGCGTTCTCCGGGGAGAGGGCGCAAGGATGAAGCCGAGGATGTCCGCGCCCAGGGTGTCTGCCAGAAGCACGTCTTCCTTTCTGGTAAGCCCGCAGATTTTGACCAGCGGCTTGTTCCCTTTTTTCCTGCGCGCGAGAAGGTCCCAGAATCCGCGGCCCGCGCCGGCGTCCGCAGCCGCCGCCAGTTCAGCGGGAAGCCCGGGATACCGTACCGCCGCCTCTCCGACCAGGATTCCCGAAAAACCGGAAGAATAAGCCAGGACAGCGTCTTCCCCGCAGGTAATGCCGGACTCGAAAATGACATCCGCATCCCAGGAAACATGGCGCCGCAGGAAAAGCGGGTGAAGTTTGTCGATTGCAAAAGTTTCCAGGTTCCGGGAGTTTATGCCCAGCAGGCGGGGCTTAAGGATCTCGGCCTTGCGGACATCCTCTACTGAATGGACTTCGACCAGTGCCGTCATGCCGAAGCCTGCCGCACTTTCCATGAGGGCCGCGAGATCCTCCAGGGACAGGATGGACGCGATGAGGAGGACCGCGTCCGCCCCGGCGAGAAATGAGGTCTCGATGTCTTCCCTGGAGAAGAGGAAATCCTTGCGGAGCACGGATAACCCGGGCCAGGCATTTTTTACCTCCATCAGGTCCTTGAGGCTGCCGCCGAAATGATCCTGTTCAGTAAGAACCGATACCGACCTGACCCCCGCTTCCATGTACAGTCCCGCCTGGCGCACGGGATCGAGATCCGGAGCAATGTCCCCCCTGGAGGGGGATCGTCTCTTCACTTCGCAGACGACAAAGGGTTTCCGGCCGAAGGGCACGACGGGCAGTTCTCTCCGGGCCGGAATGCCGCTGCCTCTAATCAGGCCCTGGCTGAAACCTTCGCGCCGAATCCTTTTTTTGCGATCGGCAACTATCACGTCGCGGAAGTTAATCATGCGCCGCCCTCCTGGCGGAATCCCGTATTGTATTGAATTTGGCCAGGGCGGCGCCCGATTCGATGGTATTTTTCGCAAGAAGGTAACCCTGTTTTATGCCTTCGGCCAGGCCGCAGACAAAGAGCGCCGCGCCGGAGTTAAGGCTCACCGCATCCGTGAGGGCAGCGAGATTTTCCGGAACCGGGGCCGAACCGAGTATGGCCCGGGCAATACCCGCGTTTTCCGAAGCGCTGCCCCCTTTAAGGTCCTCGAGGGTGTACCGGGGCAGGGAGAGCACGGCGGGATCGAAAATCGAATCATCTACCCGGCCGGATTCGTCCATGAATACGGTCCTGGTGGGCGCGCACACGGAAATTTCATCGAGACCATCGAGGCTGTGTACCGTCATCACCCGTTTCGCTCCGAGGTCGACCGCCGCCCGGGCGACAGGGAGACAGAATTCATCGGCGAAAACACCGATGAGCTGGTACTTCGCTCCAGCTGGGTTGGCCAGGGGGCCCAAGAGATTCATGATGGTTTTTATACCGAGTTCTTTTCTCGCCCTCGCCGCGTGTTTCATGGCATTATGATAGACCGGGGCAAACAGGAAACCAAAACCGGTTTCCTCAATCATGCGGGCCACCCTTTCGGGAGGAAGGTCGTTCGGTATGCCGAGTTCCCGGTAAAAGTCGGCGCTGCCGCTTCTGGAACTTACCGCCCGGTTTCCGTGCTTCGCGACGCGGGCGCCGGCAGCAGCCGCAACCAGCGCGCTCAGGGAGGAAATATTAAAGCTGCCTGCATCGTCTCCGCCTGTGCCGCAGGTATCGAGAAGCGGTCCCTTCACGGAGAGGCCGAGGCATTTCCGTTTCAGAACCGACGCGCATCCGGCGAGT
>SPDA01000105.1 GCA_004525155.1 Spirochaetales bacterium | reverse complement strand
CATCGTTATGTTATGCCTAGCGGGCTCTATGTTAGTTTTCAGCCAGGATGCCCCGAAAGCAAGCCCCCTGCTGGAATCGTACCTTAGAAATTTTGCCAAGGCGAGCCTGAGCACGAAAATACAGATTGTACAGGATTCCGCGCAGGTCGACCTGAAGGGTATGGGTCCGCTGTATCTGAAGGCTGTGGAATTCATACTGGATAATCAGGACCTGATAAAAACTGATCCTGTGGCGCAGCAGCTCTCCATCCTGGCTGTCGGGCTCACCGGTCAGTCCGGATACGCCGAGGGAAAATACAAGCTCTGGGATCTGTTCCGTATCAACGATGACACTTCCGTCCGGGTTGCTGTCATGAATACCCTGGGCCAGATAGTGATTGATGACAAGGAAATGATCGAAAAGCTGACTGCCTGGCTGTCGGGGCAGAATTCCCTGTTTTTCACGGGCAACAGGCCTGACAGGCAGGTGATAGGGGAAGGCGTAACCGCCATGGGAAAGATCGGGGCCGTGGAATTTTTCCCCGTTCTTTTTACGGCCATGGCTCTCGGTTATTCAAACGAAATCACGGAAAAAGCCAAAAACGCCCTTCTCTCCGTTAAAGGCAATCTCAAGGACAACCTCATTCAGGTGATCAGCAAGAACGTCGTGCAGGAGAAGGTGCTTGCCCTGCGCATGGCGCTTGAATCGGATAAACTGACGGATGAGGACAAGGGACTAGCCGCGGAAACGGCCATTGCCGTCGCCCTCGGCACAAGCTCTCGCAACGATAACGAAACGAGCCTCCTTCGTACCCTGCGGGCGGATGCAGCCAGGGCGCTTGCGGCCAGGTCCTGGTCGAAGGCCAGCGATTATGCCGTGCGGCATTTCAACGAATCCACGCTTGAATACGACAAGGGCTTTATAGATAAAAATTATTTCCTGGAGGCGATAGCTTTTCTGGGAGCCGTCAAAACAAATGAAGCAGCAGAGCGATTGAACCTGTATCTGGGGTTATTGAACTCATATGTCGAAAATGGGCAGAAAGTGGATGAACAGGTTATTCTGACGGTTATAAAGAACCTGGGCATTCTCGGCGACGCCGCTGCATCCGATAATCTCCTCTACGTGGGGTATATCGATTACAGCAATAACGTTAAAAAAGCTGCCCGGGAGGCTTTTAATAACCTTAAATTCAGGTAGCGCCGAAAGAATATCCTTTCTCCCGTCCTGGTTTCCCGCTTTTCTTGCAGTTTTTCCCGTTCTCGCAGTCTTTTTTCTCAAACCCGGTTCCATACCTTCCTGGCTGCTGTTTCTCCTTCCGCTTACCGCCGGCGGGCTTTTCATCAGTCTGTCCGCTACCAGCATCATCAGGGAAAATCTGATCCTTCTGCTGCTGGGCCTGTCCCTCGGCCTGTGCTGTCTTTTCTCAAATCTCCGGCATGAAGCGATTTCCGGCCCTTATACCGGCCTTCCGCGTACCGGGGCTGTCAGTTTTGTATTGAGGCTTACCGAGGACAGCGCGGAAACATCGTCCGGCAGCAATGCCGCCGGCGCCATGCTGTACAAGGGGCGTCTTCTATCCGTGGAGGACAGGAATGGTACCAGGGCTTCAGCCAGGGGCACGGTCCTTGTCTTTATGCAGGACGGCCCGAGGCATGCCTGGGGGCGGACTCTGCGCTTCAGGAGCAGCCTGAAGGAAAGTGATACGGATGCCCGTATCCTGCTCGCCTTTCCCGGAAAAAACGGGATAACCCCGGGTGAGTGGGCAAGTCCCCTGTTCCGGGCGAGGAGCCGGGCACTGGATGCGCTCCGGAATCGTATAGCCCGGATGGATGACAAAACCGGAGCCCTGTTCGCGGCCCTGTTTCTCGGCATCCGTGATGATTTGCCCGCCGGGCTTTCAGACCGGTTCCGGAAGTCTGGGACTATTCATATTCTCGCCCTTTCCGGCATGCATGTGAGTATTTTAAGCGGTATTCTGGCCCTTGCGCTGGTCCCGCTGCTTGGAAAGAGGCGGGCCTTTTTGACGAGCCTCATCATAATTCTTATCTACGGGTTTCTTGCGGGTCCTAAACCATCCATGCTTCGGGCCTGTGTCATGTACGCGGCCGGGGGAATGTGCCTTCTCAGGCGGGAACGCGTGGACGGACTCCGGATCCTGTTTTTAAGTTTTTTTATACTTGTTTCCGCAAGCCCCGGCATGCTCCGGAATTTATCTTTTCAGCTCTCCTTCCTGGCGATCTTCGGTATCCTTACCCTGGGCAGATGGATGGACGATCTTCTGCGCTCAAGGCTGCCGTCATTTCTTCGCCTGCCTTTGTGCGCCTCTTTCGGGGCCCAGGCCGCGGTTTCCCCGCTGGCGGGCTGGCTTTTCGGGGCCCTCTATCCCGCGGGTATGATAACGTCCTTGTTGCTTTCTCCCCTGGTGCTGGCTTTCATGTGGTCCGGCATCCTGCTGCTTGTCCTGCCGGAACGGCTGTTTTTACTGTGGGCTGTTCTTAACAAATTCGTCAATTACCTTTATGATGCAATGATAATGATAACAGGAATATCCTCCCTTGCCCCTTCCCTGAAGGTGCCGGCCCTTGCCGGAAGACTTCTGGTTTTATTTTTTACCCTCACCCTCGCGGCGGGTTTTCTTGTCAGGGACCGCGTTTTTTCCGCACGGCTTTTCCGGCGGGCGAAATGAGCCTTAAATACCAGAGCCCTTCCGACATAAGCGGCTTTCTGAAAATTCACGGCCTGGCGATGAGCAAGCGTTTCGGCCAGAATTTTCTTATGGAACCTTCCATAAGACGCAATATCGTGGAACTTATAGAACCGGGGGAGCGTGACAGGGTCTGGGAAATCGGTGCGGGTCTCGGTGCCCTGACAAGTCTTCTTACGGACAGGGTCGGGTCTCTTACCGTATTCGAAATAGACAGGGGATTTTCGGAGGCTCTCCTCGAATTATTTGCCGGAAAGCCGGGATTCTCCCTGGTGACGGGGGATTTTTTTAAGACCTGGAAACGGACGCTCGAAGAGACAGGACCGCCGGACAAAATTCTGGGCAACCTTCCTTACAATTCAGCTTCGCAGATTATTGCGGACCTGGTCGAAAACGGTCCGGCGGGCGTTCCGATGGTTTTCACGGTACAGAAGGAACTTGCCGGGCGTATCCTGGCGAAGCCCGGCACCAAGGCCTATTCCTCCTTTTCCGTTCTCTGCGGTACCTTTGTCACGGCCCGGCGCTGTTTCGACATTCAGCCCGGGGCCTTTTTCCCCCGGCCGGAAGTTGTTTCCACGGTTATAAGGCTTGAACCCGGCATGCCGTATCCGGTGAAGGACAGGCCTTTTTATCTTGGTTTTATCCGTAAAATTTTCAACTCACGCCGGAAAACGCTTATGAATAACCTTGTTTCCGGTTACGGACTCTTATCTGACAAAAAGGAGAAAATTTCGGGCATGCTTGCGGTCATGGGAATCGATCCCCTGCGCAGAAGCGAGACTCTTACTGTTGAACAAATTATAAAATGTGCTGATAATGTACAGGCAGTACTCGAAAGCATGTAAAGGAGTTGATACATGAAACGACTGTTATGGCTGCCTCTGCTGGTTCTGTTAATCCTGGCAGGCTGCCTAACCCGGAAACCATTGCAGGAGGGTTCGTCTTCCGCCGAAGCGTCGGCCGTTGCGGATCAGGAAGCAGCCGGCGCCGGAAAAATTCCAGAGCCGGTAAAAGAACCAGAAAAAAAACTTGTAGAAAAAAGAATTGTCGAGACACTCGCTCTGGTGGCGAAAGAATCTTCCTTTTACGCACCGGAAATTCTGGACAATTATATTGTTTATACCTACCGGCCGGCTCCTGAAACCGGACTTGTGAAGAAACAGGTCTACGACATGGACAACAGGGTGACGGAATATGTCGAATACCAGTACAGGGACGGGCTTCCCGAAAAAGCGGTAACCTATACCGCGGAGGGAGCGGTAAAGTTCTATCATCAGTATGCTCACGACGGCAGGGGCAGCCTTGCAGAGGACGGCATGTATGATGCAAAAAACAGCCTTCAGACCAGTTCCGGATACGAGTACGGCGAGGACAACCGGAAAATCCGCTGGAACGTGTATTCCGGGGACAATGTTCTTCAGGCCTATACGCTCTATTCGTACGGTGACCAGGGGCTTGCGCGCGTGGATTTTTTCAGCGCTGCCGGTGAAAATGAAAACTACATAATCTATGACTATACGGAAAATGGTGAGGTGGGCAGGGAATCGTATTACACGGCGGAGGGAGTTCCGGACAGGTATACGGAGTTTTCGTATAAGGACGGACATGCCGTGCAGGAAATCCATTACCTGGGCAGCAAAAGCGTACAAAGAAAAGTAACCTATAAACTCGACGACAAGGGTACCAGGCTGGAAGCTGTTTACCTGAACGCGTCGGACATAATCCAGGAAATTAAAAGGTATGAATATATCTACAGGGATGTTGAACGTACCATCCAGGTATACGAATAGGGAATAGGAGTTATAAGATTATGAGAAATGGTATTAAACGTTCGCTTATTCTTCTGTTCCTGCTGATTCCTGTTTTCGGTGGTTTGTTTTGCGCTGCGGATGAAGCATCCGAACTCTGGTCGAAACTGTATAAAAGGGTCTCAAGCCTGCAGCAGAAATACGAGATAATGCTCAATATAACGGATCTTCATAACAGGGATCTCCAGCCCATGCTGATTGCTTCCCTGGACGAGCTGAATCTGATAACCAGGGCCGCGAACACCACGGAACAGAGGACCCTGGACGAAATGAAAAAAATCATAGTAAGGGAGCTGGGGAACCTGAAGGCAGCAGAAGCCGCGCGCAGCGTATGGGATGTGGTCAAGAACACTACGGACCCCTTTGTGCGGGGCGAGGCAATCACCGCCATCGGCATGATGCGGGCGTCGGATTACATTCAGGAATTGAGTTTACTGCTTAGAAATATCAATATGCTGCCTGCTGCTGACCGCATCAGGGACGCTGAAGTGACCGCCTACGCCTGTGTCCTGGCTCTGGAAAGGTTCAGGGATGAGCGGGGTTACCGGCCCGTATTCGACGCCGCTGACGGATGGTACTCCGCCAGGAGCGGGGTCAGGGAGAAAGCCAGAGGGGCCCTGTTGTCCATGGTTTCGGACCCTACGGATCTTCTTACCGCCATCGTAATCGGTGATTCCACTTTCTCCCAGAAGGCCTTTGCCCTCGCCGTGATGGAAGGGTCCAGCGCCGTTCCGGAGAGAAAGGTACAGGTCGCGGCTGCAGCGCTCAGGCAGGGCCTTGTTCATAATCCGAATAATGTGACCGAATCGCGGGAACTTGCCAAGCTCCGCTCCCAGGCGGTGGCCATGTTTATTTCCCACGGCGCAAAGGTTCCCGAATCGGTGCCGATGCTGGAGCAGGTGATCAAGAGGGATGATGCCGACATAAATGAAAGGCTTTCCGCCGTACAGGCCCTCGGCGTAAACGGAAGTGAAGCGGCGGCGGAAGTTCTTGCGGCTTTCCTGACGGAACAAAACCGGCTTATGAGCGCCGGTGCACAGCCGAAAGATCCGAGCTACCGCGAAGTACGGGCGACAATACAGGCCCTGGGTCTGAACGGGTCCGTTCTCGGACGGCCCGTTCTTATGGAAGTGGAATTTTCAAACTGGCCAAATACCATAATCCGGGAAGCGAAAGCGGCGCTGGAACAGCTCAAATAAAGGGTTCCCGCAGTATGGCAGGATGTACAGGGCTGTCCGCTTTAACCGGACAGCTTTTTTTTATTCAAAGAAGTTTCATATCGGCCATGATGCCGCGGAGGAGGCTCTTTTTTTCATCATCCATGGAGCACATGGGGAGCCTGTAGGATTCCGTGAACATGCCCTTGAGGGACATGGCGTATTTGATGGGGATGGGGTTCGTTTCAATAAAAATTCCCCGGAAGAAGGGCAGTAGGGAATAATGAAGGTCCCGCGCCTCCGCCATATCTCCGTTCAAGGCCAGTGCGACAAGTTTCATCATCTGCTTGGGAATAAGGTTGCTGGCAACGGAGATGACTCCCTTTCCGCCGAGGGCGGTCAGTGGAAAGGCGAGGTTGTCGTCCCCGGAAACGACGGTGAAATCCTCGGGCTTTTTCGCGATGAGGTCCATCATCTGGTTTATGTCGCCGCTTGCTTCCTTGACGCCGATTATGTTGGGATGCGCGGCCAGCTTGAGCATGGTGGCGTTGTCTATGTTTTTTCCGGTTCTGCCGGGAATGTTATAGATAATGAGGGGTATGTCGACTTTTTCCGCTATTGCCATGAAATGGCGGTAGAACCCTTCGGCGCTGGGTTTGTTGTAGTAAGGCGCCACCTGAAGGCTCGCGTCCGCTCCGCAGTCCATGGCGTGGACTGTCAGTTCAATGGCCTCGTCCGTACTGTTGGATCCTGTCCCCGCTATGACCGGGACCCTTCCCTGCGCCTGGTCGATGACGATTTCAATGACCCGGATGTGCTCCCCGTGGCTTAATGTCGGGCTCTCTCCCGTGGTTCCCATGGGAAGAAGACCGGAAATTTTCCCGT
>SPDA01000194.1 GCA_004525155.1 Spirochaetales bacterium | reverse complement strand
CATAAAAAGAGAAGGCTCCTGACGGCGGAATTCGCAAGTCTCCTGCTCGCATCCCTTGTTCCCGGGGGGTACATCTGGATTGCGACGGACTGGGTGGATTATGCCGGGCAGATAGCCGAGATATTTTTATCCTTTCCCGTTACAAGTGTTCCCCTGGAAAACCTTGACCGGGATACCTTTGAACGTTTTCCGGGCAAATACGAAGAAAAAGCCGGGTCTGCGGGCAGGGAAGTACATGAGTTTTTTTACCGGAAGAACAGGTGATGTCAGGGGTGAAGAAGGATCGGGCAGCCCGGAAGATGAAGTCCGGGACTGCCTGCCTCAGGGGCTATTCCTTGTCGTCGTGACCGGATGCTTTTGCCGCATGTATAACGGCGTCCGCTATTTTGCCGGAGATGGTTTCGTAATTGGAGAATCCCATTTCGAAAGATCCGGTGCCGGAGGTCATTGACTTGAGGTCTATGGCGTACCGGAGAAGTTCCGCCTGGGGTACCAGGGCGTCCACTTCCATAATGCCGCCGCCTATCGGTTCCTGGCTCAATACCTTTCCCCGCTTGCCGCTCAGGTCCGAAAGAATGTCTCCAAGGTACCTTTCTTCAATAAATACGGTGAGTTTCATTACCGGCTCGAGCAGCAGAGGTCCCGCTTTTTCCATGGCCGACTTGAGGGCTCCCTTGGAAGCGAGCCTAAAGGACATTTCCGAGCTGTCCACGGGATGCTCCTTTCCGTCAAGCAGGGTTACGGATACGTCCACCACCGGATAACCCGCCAGAACTCCGGATTCCATGGCGTCGTGGAGGCCCTTTTCTATGCCGGGAATGTAGCCCTTGGAAACGGCCATGCCCCTTATGCCGTTTTCAAAATGATAATATTCACCCCTGGAGAGCGGTTTTACGTCAATAAGCACTTTTCCGTACTGACCGTGTCCGCCGGACTGTTTCTTGTGCGTGTATTCCGCATTTGCCGGCTTGGTGATGGTTTCCCTGTAGGCTACTTTCGGCACCTTCGTTTCAAGTTCGATTTTCTGGGATTCCTTTATCCGGTCCAGGATCATGTTGAGGTGAAGCTCCCCCATGCCGGAGATGACCGTTTCCTTTGTTTCCTGATTATAGGAAAGCCGGAAGGTAAAGTTTTCTTCAGAAGCTTTTTGCAATAACATATTGAGCTTGTCCTCGTCCTTCTTGCTGAAAGCGCTGACGGCGACGGAATGGACAGGGTTGGGCAGGTTCAGGGGTGCGAAGTGCACGGGCTTGTCCGGGCTGCAGAGAGTATCGTTTGTGTTCGTATGGGCCAGCTTGGTGAGGATGCCGATGTCCCCGGCCGAAAGTTCGCCGGCTTCTTCCAGTTTTTTGCCGTTGGCGGTGTAGACCTTGGAAACCCGCTCCTTTTTGTGTTCCCGCTCGTTCATCAATTCCGAATCTGCGGATATTTTTCCGGTAACAACCTTTATATAACTCATCCTTCCCGCGAATTGATCGATGCTTGTCTTTACCACGTAACAGGCCGCCGGTTCGCCGGGATTAATTGTTATCGCGGTTCCGTTACCTTCCTCGTCCAGAAGGGTTTCGGGGGCGCCGGCCGGCGAAGGTACCGAGGATTCGATAAAGTTGAGCAGGGAGACTACGCCGGAATTCCTTAAGGCGCTTCCGCAGAAAACGGGGACCAGCTTGTTGGCCCCGAGACCCTTGGTAATGCCGAGCCGGATTTCTTCGGGCGAGAGGGTTTCCTCGGCGAAGAATTTCTCCATCAGCGCGTCGTCGCCCTCGGCTGCGGATTCGAGGAGCTTCATCCTGTAATCCTCCGCCTCCGCCGCGAACTCTGCGGGAATGTCCGATGCCGTTTCTTTTTTACCGTCCGGAGACATCAGGTACGCCTTGTTTTCCACGATATCGATGACGCCCTTGAAATTCCCTCCGGCGCCCATGGGCACCGTGATGGGTACGATGTTTGACTGGAATTTATCCTTTATGTCCTGAAGGACCTTGGAGAAATCCGAATGCTCCTCCTCCATCCTGTTAATATAGACAAGTCTCGGTTTCTGCCTGTTGTTAAGACGCCTCCAGAGCTTGATGGTTTCTATCTGCACGCCGGAGCGGCCGGACATCACCATGAGACCGCACTCGCAGGTGCGGAAGGCGCTCACGACTTCGCCGACGAAGTCCCCGGAACCGGGAGTATCCAATATATTTATTTTTACGTCTTTCCACTTGAGGTGGGTAAGGGATGTGTGAATTGACAGCTTTCTTTCGATTTCTTCCTGCGCGAAATCGCTGACCGTACGGCCGGAATCTACCGGCTCGAATTTCGGGATAACGTCTCCCGTGAACAGCATTTGCTCTACAAGAGTGGTTTTGCCGGTCCCGACATGCCCGGCTATTGCGATGTTTCTGATCTTTTCCGTTGCGAAACCCATAAATACTCCTCTTTTTGGGATTCATCTACTATACTTTGACGTAATTCGCTTGTCAACGGTTAGCGTATATCGGCGGAAACAGTCCTAGAGCCCGCCTTCCTTTTTGGCGAAGTGCGAGAACTCCATGGCAAAAGTGCCCCTTCCCTGGGTCATGCTGCGTAGGGCCGTTGAATAACCGAAAGTGTTGGCCAGGGGAATTTCGGCCCGCAGATGCTCGATGGTCGGCCGGCTTTCCAGGTTTACGATGACCCCGCCTTTCGAGGAGATGTGGCTTATCACGTCGCCGATAAATTCTTTGGGGGCCATGACATCCATGTGCATGACAGGCTCCAGAAGTACGGGAGACGCCTTTCTGCAGGCCGCGTCAAACCCGAGGGAGCCTGCAGCCTCATACGCGAAGGGCGATGCAGTGTTCTGGTTGTATTCCGCGGCGGTGAGCGTCACTCCTATATCGATGCAGGGGTACCCATACATGATCCCGGATGAAAAAGCCCCGGTTACACCCCTTCCAACCGCCTCGAGCAGTTCGGCCGGCAGCGCCTGCTTTCCTATTTCAGAAGAAAACTGGTTACCCGTGCCTCTCGGCAGGGGGGCTATGCGGAGGGTGATTTCGGCGGCGTTTTCCTTGCCCGCAAGGACCTTGTGAAAACGTTCCCTGTGTTCAGTTTTAGCAGATATGGATTCGCGGTAGGTAACCTGGGGGTTCCCGATGTTCGCGGAAACCTTGAAATCGTTCACCACCCTGGTCACAAGCACCTCAAGGTGAAGTTCCCCCATGCCGGAGATGATGAGCTGACCGGTTTCCTCGTTTTCCCGCACGGTGAAGGTCGGATCCTCCTTCGCAAGAAGGTCCAGCACATTTTTCAGCTTGTCCAGGTCCGACAGGGTTTTAGGCTCTACCGCCACGGTAATGACCGGTTCCGGAAAAGACATGTGCTCCAGGAGAATCTGTTTTCCCTCGAGGCCTAAAGTATCGCCGGTCTGGGAGAATTTACAGCCGATGATTACGGCGATATCTCCGGCGCTCACGCTGTCCAGCGGTTCCGAGCGGTTGGCGTGCATCCGCAGGAGGCGGTTTATTCTTTCCTTCTTTTTTTTGTTTATGTTGAAAACGGCGGAGCCGTTTTTGAAACTGCCGCTGTACACGCGTATGTAGGTCAGCGCGCCGGCCTCGCGGTCCGTCTGTATCTTGAACACAAGCGCCAGAGGGGGACCGTCTTTTTTAAATGGTACCTCGATCTCCGTTTCCGTTTTCACGTCGTGACCGCGGGCGGGGGGAAGTTCCTCGGGCGCCGGAAGAAAATCAACCACGGCGTTTAAAAGCGGCTGAACACCGATATTCTTGAGCGAAGCGCCGGTGAGCACAGGCACCAGGTTCCGTGCGATGGTCTCCCTGCGGATTATTTTCCGCAGAAGTTCCTCGGGAATTTCCTCTCCGCTTACGTAGAGCTCTGTTATCTCGTCGGAATGGGATGCGAGGCTGTCGATAAGCCGTTCGCGCCAGTGCTTTGCCGTTTCCAGGCGGGAAGGATCAATGGGCGAATATTTCATGTCATAGCCGTCGGACTCCTCGTCCCAGCGGACTTCCTGAAAAAGAAGAAGGTCTATAATACCTTCGAACCCGGATTCGCTGCCTATGGGGAGCTGAACCGGCAGGGGCCGGGCGCCAAGCTTCTCTTCAATCTCTTTTATAACCTCGGGAAAATCAGCGCCTATTCTGTCCATCTTGTTGATGTAGGCGATACGGGGCACATGGTACTTGTCCGCCTGATGCCACACAGTTTCCGACTGCGGCTCCACTCCTCCCACGGCGCAGAAGATGGCGATTGCTCCGTCCAGCACCCGTAGGGACCGTTCCACCTCGGCGGTGAAATCCACATGACCCGGCGTATCGATAATGTTTATCTGGTAATCATTCCAGTAACAGGTCGTAGCGGCGGAGGTTATTGTAATTCCGCGGTTCTGCTCCTGCTCCATCCAGTCCATGGTGGCCTGGCCGTCGTCAACCTCCCCGAGCCGGTGTGATTTCCCGGTATAAAAGAGGATGCGTTCCGTGGTGGTTGTTTTGCCTGCGTCGATATGGGCCATGATGCCTATATTACGCAATGCTGATGCATGCATAGTTTTCTCCATATTTAATACTGTCAGGTGTAAACGATAATGTGGTTTTTTACAAGCGCGCCCTTTTTAAAAAGGCCAGAAATTGTTGTCGTACCATACCTTCTCCGTCAGTTCCCTGTCTACGGAAACCAGGAGATCGAGGTGCGTTTTTTCCCAGTCCGCCAGCATGAGGTAGAGGGCCTTTTCATTGCTGTCCATGGTTTCCTCCGCCCGGGCGGAATAAAGCTGTACCGCTTTCTGCTCCAGGCCATGGCTGCTGCGATGGCGGCGGCTTCGAAACCCGCGGCATTTATCTGTTCTTTTATGGCTTTTGTCATGACCCCGGCGCTTATGGTTCCCGGTTTCTCTTTCGACTGCAGAGGTAAAAATTCCTTCTTTTCGTTAAAAGATTTATACTGCTCGGAGAGCCATGCCGCGTGTTTTTCCTCTTCATCAGCCATAAGTAAAAATATGCTTTTCACATCCGCCAGGGCAGTAGATTCCGCTATCCGTGAATAAAAGCTCCTGCCGCGCTGTTCAAGCAGAATCGCCTGTTTCAAAATGTCCTGGGCTCTCATATCAACCTCGCGCCCGGATTATAGCACGTTCGTTTGACAGATGAAAGGGCAGGGGGTACAATGGAATGCAGGAGAGGAGTCATGGAGCTGCGACGCGTGTTTCTGCCCGCTCAATTCCTGGAACACCTGCCGGAAGGCATCAAACTCATCAGGAGAAAAGGCGAGACCTTTCTCGTCATCGAACAGCTTTTCGACGCAGACGGCAATAACCTGAT
>SPDA01000384.1 GCA_004525155.1 Spirochaetales bacterium | reverse complement strand
TCGACAGCCTCTTCCCAGGATGTTTCCCTGAAACTGCCGCTGCCCCTTTCCCCCGTACGCACAAGAGGCTTCAGCAGTCTTTCGGGGCTGTAAACGGATTCGTGCATCATGAATCCCCGGGCGCAGCCCTTTATGCCGGGTTCGGCCAGAGAACTGGTGGTAATCCGGGTTATCTTTCCGTCCTCAATATGCGCGGTAAGAGGGCAGCCCGCACCGCAATCCTTGTTGCAGGAAACAGGAACAGTTCGGCTTGACATAACAGCCACTATATACGGCGGTTACTGCAGTTTCAAGCATTCCCTGTCTCCGTGGATTCGGCCGGCAGCGGCCCTTTGAGGATTACCTGCTTTCGCGGCCCTTCATAGCACAGGGCGCCCGCATATCCCTGCCAAAAAAACAACCGTTCAAAATAGAGATCGTTTCCTGTGGTAAAAGTGCCCCGAAAGGGACCTTCCGATGCCGCCTCCTCAGGAGTGAAAACCATGTCGCCGCCCTGCACCATCATGTCCGCTCCCCGCTGCTTTACAGCGGCCTCCTTGAGTGTCCACAGGCGGAAAAAACGAAGCTCCCTCTCTTCCTTTGCCGGAGGTTCCAGGACCCAGGCCCGTTCCCCGGCGGAAAAACAGAATTCGAGAACATCCTTAAGCCGCGGCACGGAACGCAGTCTTTCCACGTCTACACCGACCCCGGACGCCGACACTGCAACCACGGTCAGCAAACCTGAATGAGAAAGATTCGCATCGGGAAAATCCGGACGGTTTCCATCCGGACGGATGACAGGCCTGCCGGAAGGATTGACCGACAGAGTAACCGAACCCGGCGGTCTTCCCGTGTACAGGGACACAGCCCTGCGCAGAAGGCTTTCGGAAGCCGGGGGCGGGCCTGCTGAACCGGATTCTTCTGAGAAAAACCAAATATGTACCTCGTTCGACGCTATCATCATTGATACCCTGCCGGTTATTAGCCCATCTTGACAAGAAAGGCGTTTACTTGTTGAATATCCTTCATGATTCTAAGATAAAAAGGACAAAGTGTGAAGAATAATAGAAAGAATCCATATGAAACCAGGGTGGTGGTAACCGGTCTTGGCACTGTCAACCCCATCGGTAACACGGTAGAGGATTACTGGGATAACCTTGTCAAAGGCAAATCGGGTGTCCGCATAAGCCGAAATGTGGATGTCTCCGACTATAATATAAAAATTGCAGCGGAAGTCGATCTTCCGGACCTCACCCCCTATTTCAAATTCAAAAAAATGATAAAACGGCTGGATCGATATGTAATTCTGGCGCATATTGCCGGTACCCAGGCAGTCCAATCCTCCGGATTGGATACCTCCCTGAATACCCACCGTTACGGTTCCCTTATAGGTACCGGGGACGGGGGTCTTGAAACACAGATTGATACTATATCGAAGATTAAGGATGAGGGTATGCAGGCCACCTCGCCGTATTACGTGGTGAGTACGATACCAAGTACCGCCTCCGCCTTCCTGGCAAAGGAATACAATCTCCAGGGTCCATCCTTCTCTGTCAATTCAGCCTGTTCGACGGGCAATATTGCTTTTGCCATGAGCGCCATGCTCATTAAAATGGGTTTTGCGGATGTCATGTTCGCAGGCGGTTCCGAGGCGGTGATCAATTCGGTGGGCTTAAGCGGTTTCGGTAATATCATGGCCCTGTCAGACAGAAACGACAGTCCCGAAACGGCCAGCAGGCCTTTCGACGCGGACAGGAATGGTTTCGTTCTGGGCGAAGGAGCCGGTGTTATCTGCCTGGAAGAACTGGAACACGCGAAAAAACGCAAGGCCCATATAATCTGCGAACTCACCGGCGTGGGGTTTTCCTGTGACGCCTACGATCTGGTAGCACCACACCCCGATGCGAAAGGCACCATTGCCGCCATGAGGAACGCGATTGATGATGCCGGACTAAACCCGGAAGATGTAAGTCTCATTAACGCTCACGGCACCTCCACTCCCATGGGCGACCGGATAGAGTCAAATGCAATCAACATGGTTTTCGGCGAATACGGCGCGAAAATCCCGACTCATTCAACCAAGTCCATGACCGGACACCTTTTAGGCGGAGCCAGCGCCATCGAAGCTGTTGCCATAGCCCAGGTCTTCGAAAAAAGCGTTATTCATCCGAGCATCAACCTTTTCAGAAAAGATCCGGGGATAAATCTCAATATCATAACTGAACCAAGAGAAAACAATCATGTAAAACATGTGCTTTCCAACGCCTTCGGCTTCGGAGGACAGAATTGTTCGGTAATCTTTTCTAAATTCGAAGGATAGGTTAAGGGAAGACGACTTCGCCTACAGCCACGGCACAGACTTTACCGTCCGCTATAACCTGGCCGATAATGGTGGCGAAGTAGCTGTCAAATGAGAGCTTCCGGCCGAGGATGACCGCCTCCATGCCGGGAAGGAGCGGCTCCAGATACAAGGCTCCGAGAATTTTCGTGGCCCTGAGCATGACCGGCGCGGCGTCCGCTGCAAGGGTTTCCCTGTTGTTGGTAACGAAGTAGTGAAGGCATAAGCCAGCCTGGCCTATCATCTCTATCTGAAGCACTCCCGGGTATATGGGAGTACCGGGGAAATGGCCTTCAAAGACAGGATCCGCAGGGTCGAGGTGTCTCCTGCAGGCTATGAGGCCCTCCTTTATATCGAAACCTGTAATGGAATCCAGAAGAAGGAATGACTTCCTGTGGGGGATGATGCGGCAGATGTCATTCTGATTCATTCCGGCTTTAACGGGAAGATCCGCTTCTGCAAATAGAGGTTTTTTCCGGTAACTTTTAAGTAAGGCTTCAATATCCATCCGGTTATATGCCAGTCATTACGTCCGCATGCCCTTGGCGATAACATCTTCGATGATATTGAGCGTTTCGTCCATTTCAGCGACGGTAAGCTGGGAGGAGACGGAAATGCGGAAACGCCGCGCATGGGCCGGTACAGCCGGAAAATCCACGGGCTGCAGAAACAGTCCGCGCTTTTGAATCTCCGCTGCCATGGTCATGAGCTTCTCGCCGGAAGAACCGATGATGATGGGTATGACCTGGGATTCGGAATCACCCAGATTAAGCTTGAGCCTGATCAGGCCTTTTTTTAAATAGGCAGTATTCTCCCAGAGCTTGTCCCGCAGGCTGCTGTCCCTCGTGGCTACTTCGAGGGCCTTGATAAGGCCGCCGATGACCACGGGCGAGGGCGCGCAGGAAAAATTCCAGGGGGATGAATATCCGCGGAGATACCTGACAATTTTCGCATTGGAACAGACGAACCCGCCGACACCGCCGAAGGATTTGCTCAAGGTGCCGAAACTGATGCCGACCTTATCCTCAAGATCGAAGTGCTCCGCTACACCCCTGCCGTTTTTTCCGAACATCAGGGTCGAATGGGCTTCGTCGATATAGATGGGGGCCTTGTATTTTTCGCAGACTTCAGATATTTCCGGCAGCCTGACCAG
>SPDA01000251.1 GCA_004525155.1 Spirochaetales bacterium | reverse complement strand
GTTATGAACAGCAGCGGAGACGGTGTACCGCTCGAGTACGGTGATCCGGGCTTTGACAGCGGGGCGGTTCGGGACATCTCCCTGTTTGTTGATTCCGATAACGTGCCCTGGGCGGCATACGCGAGGAACGGAGAACCGGACAGCGGCAAAGGAGTGCTGGTAAAATACACCTCCGGCGGGTGGGAACCGGCGGGCGGCGGCAATTTTTGCGCGCCCGGGGAAACAGTCGACGATACCGGCGGACTCCGGCTGCTTGTAAAAAACGGCGAGCCCTTCGTGCTTTTCAGGAATAACAGCGGAATTTTCAGGGTCGTGACCTGGGACGGACTTTCCTGGGTTCAGGCCGGAGGGACCTTGGGCGCCGCGCAATACGCTGATTTTGTCCTGGATGAGGACACGGGGCAGCTGTATGCGGCAACATCAACAAGGTCGGGAAAAACGCTGACTGTCGCAGTGATGAAGTATGCCGGAGGCATCTGGCAGGATGCCGGCAGCGGTCCCTTCGTGTATACGGCCTCGGGAAATCTGGCGGCGGACAGCCCCGCGCGCCTGTATTTGAGGGACGTGGCCGGGGAAAAGAAGCCGTTTATCAGCTTTTATAAAAATGACACAGCTGTTACAAGCGACGAGAGTCTCCAGTTATACTGGTATTCCGGCGAATCCATTTCATCTTTTCCAAAAGGGGAATATCATGGCGGCTTCTATTATCCCGCGGCAAACAGGGTCTATTTTATTCTGTACAGCGGCGATTATATAAAGCGGTTCATTTATTCCTATAATCTGCAGATGGATGCATGGACCGTGTACAGGCGCGCGGGCGAAACTTCGATGACGCCTCCGGTCCACGATGACGACACCGCTATCTATGATGATGAAACCTTTAACGGCGTATCGGTCGGCATGAAGGCCGCCGCAGGTGAAGAACTCGCCGATATCCGCATAGAGGGCGGCGTGCTCTATGTCTGCTTTAAAACGATTACCGGCTCCGCCTATTATCTCTATTCCTCACCGTTGGCAACACCGGATTTTGTCCTGCTGGAAGCCTCGGACTCCGCCGGGATGACCATGCATTCGCGGAACAGTTTCATGTATACAGCCTGCGCGGATTCGGCCGGCGGTAAACTGAAGGTAAAACGCTGGGACTGAAGCCCGGGGGGCTGGCTTATCCTTTGCGGTTCCGCTATTATGGTAGGCGACTGCCATGCTGAACGAGGCGGACGACGAGCTTTTTACCAAACATATTTCGCTCCTGGAAGACCAGATCGTAAACCATTTCCCCGATGCCGCGAAAGCCGGGGAAATAATGGCCGCCCTGCGGAAAATACCGCGTCATCTGTTTGTGGACCCTGCCTACAGGTACCTGGCCTACACGGACAATGCCATCCCCACCTGCAACGGGCTTACCACCTCCGCACCCTCCGTTATAGCTGAATGTATTTTCCAGTCCGGTGCCGGCAAGGGCTGGAAGATTCTGGAAATCGGCACGGGAAGCGGGTACGAGGCAGCGGTTCTCGCCGCGATGGGCTGCAGGGTTTTTTCCGTCGAAATGGATACCCGGCTCTATTCCTGGGCCCGCCGGGTACTTTCGGACCTGGGATACGGCAGTGTCATGCTCTTCAATAAAAACGGCAAAGCAGGCTGTGCGGAGCATTCCCCCTTTCATGCCATTCTCGTGGCGGCTTCGGTACCCAACCTGGATTCGGTCAAGCCCCTGTCTATACAGCTCTATGAAGGGGGCGGCCGGCTTGTGGTACCCGTGGGCGGAAGACAGGCGCAGGAGCTTTGCATTATTGTAAGGCACGGCAAGGAATTCCAGGTGCTCAGGCAGGAAGATGTTTCCTACAGTTTTGTGAGACTGACAGGCTGAAGCATAGAGGAACCTGACGGCAGCGTTCCTTTAATAAAACGGATAATTCTTCATTGATTATGGCCGGTTAAAGAGCCTTTCACCTTTCGATTATACTATTTCTCTGGCTTTTTTATGATTAATATATTAATATTAATCATGACTAATGTAATTAGTCATATAGAAGAATGGAGATAAGCATATGAAAGTGAATCAATATGTAATGATCGCTGCCTTGGGAGCGGTTTTTGTATTCGCTTCCTGTGATAACCCCGTGGCAGAGCTGACTGTACTACCTCAGATTTCCTCAGATACAACGAGCCTTGATTTCGGTATGGTTGAGGCAGAAGCGGGAAGTTCCCTGCTGTCCGCGACAGTTACCAATATAGGGGATAATGCTGTGACGGTTACGGCAGTTTCGCTCTCCGATACGACGAATTACAGCCTCGATGCGCCGGAGGCGCCCTTTACCCTCGAACCGGGGGCTTCTCAGGCCGTGAGCACCACGTTTGCCCCGGCAGCGTCCGGCACGCTTAATGCTTCCCTTTCAATTACGGTGGAGGGGCTTGCGGACCCCGTGGTTCTGAATCTTACCGGCAGCGGAAATTACCGGCCGTTCTTCGGAAATGGCATGGCGGTATTCGATTGGGATTATACTGTCGCCGGGTTCTATAAACAGATTGGAACGGTAAACGGGCTGCCCGCATATAAAAGGAATAAACCGGTGGGTTCAGAACTGGATTTGTATTTATACCTGTACAACTCGGACAATCCGAATCCATCCCTGGTAACTGCCAGCGCGGCAACCGCCAATTGGATAATTGACGATACCCTTGACCAGACTGAGTATGTGCCTTTAGCTGTGAGTGACCAGAATCCCACAGCGCAGACTCCGGATCAGGCAGCAAACTGGTTCCACAATCAATCTCAATCCGATATTGCGGTTTCGGCTGCGGCCAAACCGGTTTTATCCGGATTTTATCCTGCTAATACCAATATCTACGAAGGGAACACAATTTATGCCTATTACCTTTACGAGGATAAAGACGGGGATGCGGAAAGCGGCACAACCTATCAGTGGTATCTTTGCGACAGCCCGACTGCTGCCGGCACGCCAATCAGCGGTGCGACAGGCTACAGTTTTCTCGTCCCTGTGTCTCAGGGTTATGTCAACAAATATTTGAAAGTTGAAATTACACCGGTTTCAACTGCCGGGTTCACCGATGGAACCCCGGTAAAAAGTGATGCGTCGCCGGAAATACAATTCATACTTTCATAAACGATGGGTAATTAATGAAAGATAGTGCTTACGCCGCTACCCCTGAAAGTTTTTTAACCGTTCCTCCGCATTTTTGAGCTGGTTATAAGCTTTATCTGATTTATTCCTCAGCCCTGAAAGCCATTGTTCAATTTTTTCCAGCTTTGCCTTATCGCCGGCTAAGTTTTCTTTAAGTTCCCGCTTTTTCTGGCCTTCAAAGACGCCGAGGGATTCCAGCTCCCTGGAAGATTCTTCAATTTTTTTTTGAAGTTCCCGCCGGCTGTTCTCCTTATTCACAATATCTTTTTTAAGATTCTCCGTTTTTATCGCAAGCGTTTTTACCTTATTTTCAAAATTGACCATTTTCTTCGTCGAGGAAAGACCGATCCACCAGGTGTTTATTTTCTTAACCGGATGGAGCCGGAGCCAGAGATCGTCCGGGAGATAAACGTTGCCGCCGCAGAATGAACAATGAACAATTCTGTCTATCCCGTCCACCTCGAGATTAGCGCCACATTTCGGGCAACCGAAAAAAACTCCTTCAATAGCCGGTTTTTCTTTTTCCCCGTCCGGGACAGCCGGGACCGCATTTACGGCTATTTCCATGCCTGGGAACCGGTCTCTAAGCCATTTTGGCAGCTTCGTCACGGAAATCCGAACTCCGCACTTTGCACAGGGTATTTCCCAGCAATCCTTGTCGCTTGAAATTCTGAATAATTCCCTAGCCTGGGCTTCTCCGCAGGAGGGACAAAGAGGGAGACCGCCCCTGCCGTAAGTTAGTTGAAAGGAATGTCCCTCCATGAACAGTGTTGTTGAATTGGTTTTAGGCTCAAGGGGTCCCGCGATATCGTAGATACCTTCAATTAGGGAAATCATTACCTTTTTTCCGAGATTGACTTCGGTTTGACAATAATTACAGAGGAAAACCGGTCCCGGACCATTGATAACAAGAGGATTCCCGCAGGCGGTGCAGGGAGTATGGGTTTTTATAAATCCAAAGGCAATGGTTTTTTCCGATTCCAAGAATAACCTCCCTTACAATAATCATAGTAAAGTATGGATAAGGATTTCACAAGCTTTAATTTGCGGCGGCCAGCTTGTCCTATATTCGGCAGTTCCGGATAACCGCAGATTCATCCTAAAGAAGAGCAGCATCAGCTGCGTGGAGACATATAAACGGTTTTTGATTAATATCTGGATTTAATGCAGCCGGGTATGATATGTTAATGGCGAAAGTAAGATATTCTGCGCTTTTTTAAGAGCTGCAGGAGAATAGTCCCTGTAAACTGCCGTTTAGCGGCGGCAGGCTTCAACCGGCTGGAGGTTCTGATGGACTTTGATCTAAAGCAAAAAAATACCATTTCTAAAAAATTACTGATATTATCAGGTGTTTTTGTCCTGGTATGCGCGGCCCTGACCCTTTCCTGCGACCCCGGTTTGCCGGCTGTACCCGTTATTTCAGTAGACACGCAAACCATCGATTTCGGCATCGTCGAGGCGGAGGTTGGTACCAGTTCGCTGTCGGCTCTACTGACCAACGGGGGCGACGCTGCAGTGACG
>SPDA01000464.1 GCA_004525155.1 Spirochaetales bacterium | reverse complement strand
TCCCCCGGCCATGACCTTGTCGTAATCCACCAGCACATGCCCGATGCTTCCGGTAAGGTGTATGTCCACGGAAAAAATCTGGTGTTCCAGCTGGACGGCTCTGCGTGTTTTCGCGGGCATGGCGGCCAGGGCTATTTCCTTTACGGTCCTGTGTTTCCAGTAAGGAAGGATTTCGGACAGCAGTTCCCGTTTCACCTCCGGAGGCACAAGCAGCCTGTCCTGCTCCCGTTTTGCGAAGAGATCGATTTCCTTTTCCAGGTATTCAGCCTCGGTTTCGGGAAAAAGCGGCGCCGCCCGGAGTTTGCCTGCCTGGGTACCGGCGATAAGCTGATCACGCTGGATGAAAATGGTCATTTCCCGTAAGGCCTTCGCCAGGGACATGGCCCGCCGCACGATCATGGGTTCGGCTTCAGTCTCCCTGTAGGACCGGGTCACGGACCTGGCCCGCTCAATGCAGAATTCCGGTTTTACCGCCAGAATTTCATCATTCAGTTTTGCCGTCCTCCAGTGCACGGCGCCGGAAACAACAGCGGATACTGCCATACTCTCACTCCTTTTTTACATTATACCCCAAATCAGGTATGCTTTTCAGTAAGCCGTCCTTCCTGCCTGCGTATTTCCACCAGCGCTGCGGCGTATTCCCTGGAGTAGGTGGCACAGCCCACCGGTTTCTGCCTTATGAGGAATTCGAGACAGTTGTCGCAGGTCGTGCACCAGTGCACCTCGTTTTCCCTGCCTTCCTTCAGTTTTTTCGGCAGGTAGGCGTCAGCCAGGGACTGCCGGCCGATGGCGGGCATGTCGCAGACCTTGTCGCGGATGTTCTTGTTGGCCCAGTACAGGAAGGAGCTTTCCTCGTCCTTTACGCCGCGGAGGTTGTTGCTGCCGTTCCTCAGCACCGAATATGCGGACCCCATGACGACCGTTTCCGGCCGGAGAGCGTCCCGGAGCTGCTTCTGGAACAGAAAATGCAGGTACACGTAGTCCGGAATCTTTTTGTCCGGCTGGGTCAGGGCCAGGGTGATGGACGGGTTTCCGGCGGACTGCAGAATGTATTTCGCGCCCCGTTCCTCGAGGCCTCTGCAGAGTTTTATTATCTCCGCCGGGTCCGGTATCGGCGAGTCCGGCCCCAGAGTGCCCATGCCGCCGGGTATGCCTTCCCAGACGGAGACCTTGGAACCGACAATGAAATCCGGATCGTTCACTTCTTTAGCTATGCGTTCATAGGCCTCATACGCGAAGCGGGCGCGGTTCTCGAAGGGGCCGCCGTATTTCCACTTCCTGTCGTTATAGGGGCGCAGGAGCTGGGAACCGAAGTAGCCGTGGCAGAGCTTGAAATCGATGCCGTCCGCGCCGCAGTCATGGGCCATTTTCGCGGCCAGGACAAACTGGTCGAGGATGTATTCCACATCCTCCTCATTCAGGAGTTCGCCCTCGTAACCGGGCAGGGGTTTTACGCAGACCCGCTTCGAAAAATCCGGATGACTCAGCTCACCGGAATGGGTAAGCTGCCAGAGCATGATGGGCTTTTCGTTCACCTTTTTCATGGCTGTCACGAATTTCTCGAGGGCCTTCCGGTTTGCAGGCAGGGCGGTAAGCTGATGGAGCCGTCCCTTGCACTCGTCTATCACGCTCAAGGCCTCCACCACGATTACGCCCGCGCCGCCTTCGAAGAGCTGCTCGTAGCGCCGGTAGGTTTTGTCCGTGGGGTTCCCGGCTTCGTCGGCATCGCAGCATTCCATGGCGTTCATGACGATGCGGTTTTCCGCGGTTCGGTTCCCGATTTTAATGCTAGTAAACAAAGGAGAATTTCCGCTCATGATAACACTTCCCGTTTCGAAATTTCGGAGGACACGAAAACCTTGGTAAGGTTCGGATTAGTCTTGAGTTCCTTGAGCGCCGATTCCAGTTCCTCCAGGGGCACCACAAGGGAAAAGAGCGGTTTCGGCTTTATCCTGCCGTACTGCAGCAGGGCGATGGCATCGTTCCAGTCCGTACCGAATCCGGCGCAGGAGCCGACGATGGTCCGCTCTCCCAGGACAACGTCGAAGGGTTTCAGGCGCATCACGTCGTCTCCGGCGGTTATGCCGAAGGCTGCCAGCGTGCCCCCGGGCCGTACCATGCTGAAGGCCTGCTCGTAGGTGGCGATGGTACCCACGGACTCCACAACGTAATCCGCGCCCCGGCCTTCCGTCAGCTTTCGGACCTCCGCCACCGGGTCTTTCACCTCTTTCACGTTGATGGTGTAGTCCGCGCCGAATTCCTTCGCCAGGGCGAGCTTCTTCGGATTCCGGGCGAGCACGATGACGGGCGCAGCTCCCCGGTGTTTGGCAACTGCGGCGTGCAGCACCCCGAGACCCGCCCCGAGAATGGCCACGCTGCTGCCTATGGAAAGGTTCATGGCCTTTGCGGAATGGATGATGCAGGAGGTGGGTTCGATGAAGGCGCCTATCATGAAATCCATGCTGTCCGGAAGCCTGTGGACCTGGCCCCAGGGGGCCTTAACGTACTCCGCATAGGTTCCGTTTATGTGGATGCCCAGCTGGCTGAACTCGGGGCACATGAGTTTCTGGCCGCGCCTGCAGTAAAAGCAGTGGCCGCAGCTCATGTTAATGTCCGCCGTGACCTTGTCCCCCTCCTTCAGGTTTCTCGCGTTTTTCCCGGCTTTGACAAGGGTGCCGGAGAATTCGTGTCCCGGTATGAGAGGCAGTTTGTCGGATGAATACTTGCCCGTAAATATACTGTAATCCGTTCCGCAGATGCCTGTAAACTTGACCTTTATCAGGACCTCGTCGTCGTTTATCTCCGGCACCGGAACTTCCTTCATAACCATTACATTCGGTTTTTCAACAACCGCCGCTTTCATTGTTTTCTGCATGATGTCTATCCTCCACGTTTACTTAAATAACGCATCATTTCTGCCTTCGTAAGGCTTATTGATGATCAGTGGTTTCAGGTAGGCTATGGTC
>SPDA01000659.1 GCA_004525155.1 Spirochaetales bacterium | reverse complement strand
GGTGTCGGTCTATGCCAGTATAGCGGCTACCATCCTTTCCCAGCGGGGTCATATCGATCCGGACGCGAAAATGCATCTTCAGCTGTGCCTTTCGGAACTTATCGTAAACGCCATCGAGCATGGCAACTGCGGCATAACCTTTGAAGAGAAAACCCGCGCCCTTAATTCGGGAAAAAGCGTGGTGGAGCTGGTGGAGGAAAAATCGCTGGATCCGGAAATCGGCGCAAAGAGGGTGTTTTTTGAATGGGAAATAGAGGACGATTACACGAAATTCATCATTAAGGACGAAGGGTCCGGATTCGATGTTAACGGCCTTAAGACCAAGATTGAAGAGGAGGGCCCAATGTCCCTTCACGGCAGGGGCATAAGGATGGCCCGCGTGTTTGCCTATAAGCTCTACTATAACACAAAGGGCAACATGGTAGTCATTATCATCAAGCACAGCCAGTCCGCCGCAAGACACACTCCCGCGGGATTCTCCGTGGAGGAACTGATTTTCACCGCTAAGGGCGATACGATTTTTGAGGAAGGGGAATCAAGCGACTTTCTATATTATATAAGCAGCGGAAAATATAATGTCTTTCACAACGACAAAGTGGTAGGCCGTATCAGCGCCGAAGATATTTTCATGGGCGAAATGTCCTTTCTGCTAAACAACAGGAGAAGCGCCACGGTCAAGGCCGAAATTCCCGGCAAACTGCTGAAAATATCGAGAAAGGCCTTCGTAACCGTTATCAAGGAATTTCCCCATTACGGTATATTCCTTTCTAAACTGCTCGCCCGTAAACTGGTAAAAGCCAATTCCCTCAATGCCATTACCCTGCCTGACAGCCTGTAACCCGGTTACAGGTACCGCTTTGGATCACCGCCCCTGGAAGTCGCGAAAAGCTCTATATACGGCTTGATGGAACTCGCCTCGATTTTCGGCATGAGTACTTCTTCAACCTGGAAAAACCCTACATCCGTATCCATGGTTACCGAAATGTTTATAGCTTTTTCGGTTCCTTTCGTGATAGTCACTTTTTCTATGGAGGCTGCGGAATACTTGTGAATGTCGCCCGCGCGGGAGGCTGTTTTTATGAGCATGGGTATCCTGGCTCTGCCTTTTTCCATATCGCATCCGTCCGCCACCAGCAGCACCCCCGATTCAAGGCTGTCCGCGTGCCTTGCCGCCATGTGCCCCAGAATACATTCCAGGATGAGGGACCGAAGAATAACGCGCTTCTGCATATCCGGGCCATAAACCGTTTTGAGCATGCGTTCAACGAGAGACACGGACATGTAGGCGCCCGCGTATTCGTGGTCCTCCCGCCCGATGGACATGCCCACATCGTGCAGCATGCCTGCCAGAAACAGGACGACCCTGCTGTCTTCAAAGTTTCCTGTTTCTTCCCGCTCCAGGCTCAGGGCTATACCTGCTTCATTCAGTATACCGGCCATGGAGAGTGTGTTAAGCACGACTTTCCGCATGTGCACGGGCCCATGGTCGTTATAATGGAGCCGTTTTATGGACACCGTGTTCGCGTAATCCTGCATATACTGGATTTCTTCATCCTTCAGCGCAAGAAGTGCAAGCTGCCTCAGCCTGCCCGAGGTCAGTTCGAGAATTTTTTCGTCCAGCGCCTGTTCGAGCGGAGATTTCATGGTGTTCATAGTACTAAAAACCGCGAAATGTTTCCAGAAGTAAAATGAATCGGCACGGCAAATGTTATCCGGCCGATCAGCATAATCCTATTGAAACTATGGCACTTTTTGGATAGTCTTTAACCTGGATTTTTCAATAAGTACACCACATGGTTGAACGCAAAGCGGAAATTAAAAATAATGCCGGTATTCATGTTCGTCCCACGGGTCTCATCGTACAGGCTGCACGGAATTTTTCCTGCAGCATCACCATCCTCGCTAAGGGTATGGATTCGGATGCCAGGGATCACTTCGGGATTTTAGCAATCGGCCTGCAGAAAGGCGATATTGTGGAAATTACCACGGAGGGTGAAAAAGAGGAACAGGCTGCCGAGACCATGGTCGAACTCTTCGAGACGGAATTCGATTTTCCCAAATGAAAGGGCCCCTTATAAGGCGCAGGCTGACCGCGGCATGTTCCG
>SPDA01000586.1 GCA_004525155.1 Spirochaetales bacterium | reverse complement strand
ATCGGCGTCGACGCCGCCGAAGTTTCCTATTCTGTCCCCGTACCGTTTTACCCACTCGGGAAACGGGGCAATGACATCCTCATTGGAGTGTTTCGCGTTTATGCCGGCGCTTTCAATGAGGTCCGGCATGATGCCGAAGATATTCCCGCAGGAGTGAAGCAGGAATGGTTTCCCTGACGCGTGAATCAGATCTATTATCCGTCTGTACTGGGGGATGATGATGGTCCGGATATCCGCAGGGTCGAGGAGGGTGCCGCCTTTGTAGCCCAGGTCATCGCCGAAACGTCCCAGGGCGAGCATGTCACCGTACGCGGGGAGAAACCTCGTCCAGATCTCCATGAACACGTCACCCATCTTTTCGAACAGCCCGGCGTAGACATCCGGGTCGTCGGACTTGAAGTAGCACAGCTGCGTATAGCCGACTATATCCTGTACGCATTCGAAGAGTCCGTTGCCGGGCCCTCCCGCGACTTTCATGCCCGTCGGCAGCTGGCCTCGGAGAATCTCATAGTTCTCCGCATAGGTATCGAAAAATATATCGGCAACTGATTCCCAGGGGTAGCCGTCAAAATCCTTTTTATCCCGGATACACCCCTCCCTGTGACCGTAAAGGGCCCCGCTGCCCGGCAGAATCGCGCTTATCAGGCACTCATAGCTGACGGTGTCATACCCGAGCTTCAGAAAGAAATCACACATCCGACGGAAGAACTCCGCCTTGTCCCTATCGTTTCCATCATGAAGGTCCGCGAAGGATATGCCGAGATACTCTTCCATTTTGTGAGTGCTGATGATGTGCTCGTACAGGGGAATCCGCTTCGGCGGTCTGTTCCAGGCGGCGTCGGTAATGTTGTTGTAATCAGGCTGGAATTTCATGGTTATTTTGTGCGGCTTTCTATAAAAGCCCCTCCGCGCCGGCCTTGGCGATCCCCAGGGCCGCGTAATCCCCAACCTCTTCGCCCAGGCCTGCCGGCAGTATCGTGCAAACCTCTGCGTTATGGGTAAGGGCTTCCCGCCCGATAACCTCGAGGGCGTGGGGAAGGAGATGATCCCTGCACCGGAGAAAAATGCTTCCTATTACGATACGCTCAGGATTGAACAGATCTATAAGTATGGCGGCGGCCCTGCCAAGATACCTGCCGCTTATGGCAAGGATATCGCGGGCGACAGGATCGCCCCTGTCCGCGGCCAGGCCGACGTCTCTGGCGGTTATGGTTCCCATTGCCTCCAGGCTGGGGCAGAACCCGACGGGTTTTCCTGTCTGGAAACATTTTAGAATTTCCTGCCTGGCTATCTGCGCAACGCCGCCTCCGGAGCAGAAACCTTCCGCCGAACCTTCCTTGCCGTAGCCCACGGGCCCGTTGTCAGAAAGGCGGACATGGCCGATTTCGCCCGCCATGTCGTTGGTGCCCGAATAGAGCCTGCCGTCGAGAATTAGGCCCGAGCCGAATCCGGTGCCGAAGGTCAGGAAAATCATGTTCCTGCATCCCTTTCCGGCGCCCCACTGCCACTCGGCCAGGGCGCAGGCGTTGGCGTCGTTCTGCAGAAACGCAGGAATGCCGAATTTGTTTTTCAGCAGATCTGCAATGGCCACATTGTCCCAGCCCGGCAGGTTGGGCGGCGAGAGAATGAGGCCCTTTTTCGAATTGAGGGGACTGCCGCAGCTCACGCCGATTCCGGATACCTGTCCCGGACCCAGGCTGTTTTTTTCAAGAATGCGCGCGGTTTCAAGAAAAATGCGGTCAAGAGCCGGTCCGGGACCGCCGTTTTTTTCCGTGGGAAACGAAACCTTGTCGGCAATGGCGCCGTCCGCGTTCCCGAGAATTACGGCGCACTTGGTGCCGCCGATATCGATACCTATGAGAAAGACCTGTCTGCTTTTTGGGGTATTCATTAAATCCGATTATTTTATAATACTGGTAAATTGTCAATGAACGCTGTTTTGTACGGAGACGGATGTATGCTGCATGAATTCGAACAGGTCAGGCAGGTTCCGGGGGGGTACAGGCGGTTTTTTACCGATTCCTCTTTCGACCTTTACGTCTGGTTCGGCGGAGACCGGAAAGAAATCCTCGGGTTCCAGCTCGTCTACAACAAGGATGCCGATGAAAAAGCTCTCACCTGGGACCGCGGCGAGGGTTTTATCCATTCCGGCGTCGAGACCGGGGACACCGACTGGTACAAGCCCACGCCCATTCTTGTTCAGGACGGCCTGTTCGACTGGAAATCGGTGTACCGGTCCTTCAGGGACGCGAGCCTTACGGTGGACGCAGCCATAAGGAAACTTGTCCTGGAAAAAATGCGGGAATACGGAACAGCATGACGGCTTCCCGCCCGGATTTCATTGACGTATCGATGGGGATGATTTATCATTCAGTATTGTGAATGCAGGAGGTTGT
>SPDA01000199.1 GCA_004525155.1 Spirochaetales bacterium | reverse complement strand
GTCCCTTCGTTCCCGGTGCACGAGAAGTACGGCGAAGTATAGCGGATAAAAATAGGGCACGGCTGACCCGAAGAGGCAGGGCAAGGACCAGGACAGGGCCATGAGAATATCACCGACGTAGTTGAAGTGCCGGGACCATCCCCAGAATCCTGAGACTAGAAGTTTGCTCCCGGTCTCGGTTTCGATCCATTCCGGTTTTTTACCCCAAACGGCCCGTGTCGGGTCTGCTTTGAAGCGGTGCTTCTGCAAATTCGTAGCGCGGAAGATGCAGTAGCCTGCGCCGAACATGAAGCAGCAAAGCACGGTAATCCAAACCGGCAGAACCACGTTGTGAAAAGCAAGATACCAGACCTGCAGGGAATAGGTAAACGGAACCCAGGCGCTGTCGCCGTAAAGAAGCATAAACCCGAAGCGTTCATGGACCACGTCCATGGTGGAAAGTATGGCCTCTTCGTGGATAAAATAATCCAGTACATAGATAAACTGAAAGGCGCAGGAAAGAATTAAGGGAAGGGAGAGGCGGCCGGTATTCCGGTAAAACGCGGCGCAGAAGCTGAAATTGAGAAGCATCCAGCCGATTAGGCCCAGCCGAGCCTCAAAAAAAAGCTTCAGGTCGAAACGGCCTATACGCGGATTGAGCCCGGTACCCAGGAAAAATTTACGTATAAAACCGCCGGCTCCGCCCGGGCCGGTTACTGATCGAAGGCTGGATTTACCAGCCTTCCCGCGTTCCCCTTTGCCGAAGAAAAACAAAAAGAGCCCGCCCGCGAAACAAAAGGCGACAACTGTTGAGATAAGCGCGCCGATGTGAGCGAAAAGTAGTTCCGGGCGGAGTACGCCGGTGAGGACGAGGGTGAAAAATACTGCCAGGGTGATGAGAAATGAGGCAAGGCCGTTCAGGGTATATGAAAGGAGGCTGCCGTCTGGAAGCGGGCGGCCCTGTACCTTCCGTCCGGGCAGCACAAACTGCAGCAAAGATTGAAAAACAAGCCAGCCCGCATAGATGGCGATTGACTGCCATGAAGGAACTATCTCTGCCGCGAATGATCGTACGGCTCTGCCGGTGTTCTCTATTCGCGGAAAAAGATGACCTCCGCCGAAGCGCATACAGAAAAAGAGGTAGTAAACGAGAGCCGGCAGCGCAAGTATCAGAATTATGTTTCCGGCGGTACCGCCGAATTCGCGGCGCTCCTTAATCATAACTTATACGAAAAACTTAAAGCGATCATATTTGCCATACCAATAAAAATAAAGCGGCCGGAATGATGCGCGGAACGTGAACCATACTATGCCCCCCGGAGCAAATGTAAAACGATTTCCCTAATATGGTCAATCTATACGGATTTGCTGATTTCCATGTTCCCGGAACAAGCCTGTGTGTAGAACAGGTTTACCGCAGCTCCGCTATCGCATCCGGGTCGAAGGGATTTGTCCGCAGGGACAGTGAAAAAAGGTAGGGGTACTCCTTTTTTACGTGCTGCAGGTAGGTCAGCCATTCCAGCATGAGGTGACGGTAAGCCCTGTTTGCGTCGCCCGCAAGGTGCTGCCTGTCCTTTTCACCGCAGGCGCTGAAGTCCTTCCGCTCCAGGAGTTCGTCGATGAGGTGGAAGACCGCGAGCAGCAGATCGGAAAAGGATTCGTGCTCCAGGAGATTGGGATTTTCCATGAGCGTGAGCAGGAAGGGCCGTTTGCTCATCAGAAAATCACGCATGGAGGAAAAATATCCGTCCTGTGCACCAGGGTCCCCGGTGATCTTCTGTTCATGTTTCTGGACGGCTTCCCTGGCGCGGTTAAACATTTTAACGTCCCAGTCTGTACTGGGTTTGATGATCCGCGAAAGGTCCCCGCTGTTTTCGTCCATGCCGAGAAACACGGCAAGGAGCGGCCTGCCCAGTTCGCTGAAAAATACGCTCACCACCATGTTCAATTTTGAAAGCCGTGCGGTCTTCTCCCTGGAAGAAAGAAGCCGGTTCAGAATGATGGCGACAACGAGTATGTCCACAGGAACAAAAGCCAGGTCTCCCAGGAAATAAACCGCCAGGTGATAGGCGTCGCGGAATATGAGGTAGTGCAGTCCGTGCAGGATAAGGGCCGCGGCGAAGAGAAGAAGTCCCAGGGTTATCTGCCAGCGCCTGTGGCTGTAGCGGGTTGTTTTCATGGGAGAAGTATACAGGCAAGGGCCGGTTGAATAAAGCTCCCGCAAAGGAATCAGAGGCTTCTATTTGCATCATGTTAAAAAATTACAATTTACCTTGACAAATTGAAAAATTCGTTCAAAACTGTAATAGCATTCAACATCATCATCCATGTGAAAGGGGGCCCCTGTTTAATGTCCTCCGAATTGCTTCTTCACCTCGAAAAGGTAACAAAAACGTTCCCCGGGGTTACCGCCCTTGACAGCGTGGATTTCGACGTCCGTTCCGGCGAGGTCATGGCCCTGGTCGGGGAAAACGGGGCAGGAAAAAGCACCCTCATTAAACTTCTGGGGGGAATGTACCAGCCCGATGCCGGTACAATTACATACGAAGGGCGTGAAGTAGTATTTAACAGCACCGTCCAGTCCCGGGAGAACAATATTGCCGTCATTTACCAGGAATTCAACCTCGTTCCCGATCTCTCCGTCGCCGAAAATATATTTCTCGGGATGGAACCTACGACACTGGGTTTTATCAACTGGCGGAAACTGAACGAGGATGCAGGCAAAATCCTTAAGCGTCTGGACAGCGATATCGACGTAGTCAGGTACATTGCGGACCTGACGGTTGCGGAAAGGCAGATGGTGGAAATCGCGAGGGCCCTGTCCTTCGAGTCGAAGCTCATCATCATGGACGAACCGACCGCGACCCTGACGGACAGGGAAGTTCGCAAACTCTTCGAAATAGTCAAAAAACTTAAGGATGACGGGGTATCGATCATCTATATTTCCCATCGTCTGGAAGAGGCCTTCGAACTCTCCGACAGGATAACAGTGCTCAGAGACGGTAAGAAAGTCGGCACCGTCTTAACGAAGGATACCTTCAAGAATGAAATTATCGAAATGATGGTCGGCAAGGTTGTAAAGGACTATTTTCTTTTAACCGAAAAAAATGCCGTCAACGGGGATGTTGTGCTGGAGGTTAAGGATTATTCCATAGCCGACGCAGTGGAAAGCGTCAATTTCTGCCTGAAAAGGGGGGAGATACTCGCCCTTGCCGGCGTGATTGGGAGCGGCGTCCAGCAGCTGCTTCAATCGCTTTACGGCGTTACTCCTAAAAAGACGGGCGAGGTGTTTTTCGAAGGCCAGCCGGTATCGATAAGCTCTCCCAAGGACGCCATAGCCCTCGGTATCGGGTATGTAACGGAAGACAGAAAGGAAACGGGCATCCTGCCGGATATGTCCGTACTGCACAACTTAAGCATCATTATCATAAAAAAGCTCAGGGAAGGTCTATTCATCAACAACAGAAAGGAAACCGAACGGTTCACGGGAATCCGGGAAAAACTTGATATCAAACTGGCAGACAAGAACCAGAAAATTATCTATTTAAGCGGCGGCAACCAGCAGAAGGCAGTCATCTGCCGGACACTTCTGGCGGACTGCAAGGTGCTTATCCTCCTGGAACCTACGCGGGGCATCGATGTGAACGCGAAGGCGGAAATTCACCGGATTCTGCGTGAACTGGCGAACCGGGGCATGTCCATCATCTTCACTTCATCGGAACTTCCGGAGCTCGTCAACCTGCCGGACCGGTGTCTGGTCTTCTACCGCGGGGTCAAGACCGCTGAATTCAACCGGGAAACGATGGATGAAAATGAACTGGTGGCCGCCCAGATAGGGCACAGGCAGTAGCAGCATGATAAAATTCTTAAAGTTATACGAAAAAATCGGCATCTTTATTTTTATCTTTGCCGGAAGCGTGGCGCTGTCGATAGCCACTCCCAATTTTCTCAAACTGGACACGATACTCAACATCATAGCCCAGGGTACCTACGCGGCCATAGTCGGGTTCGGCATGACCTTCGCCATAACCTCCGGAGGGTTTGACCTTTCGGTGGAATCGGTCATGTCCCTGGTGAGCGTGTTTATCGCGATGCTCATGCCGGTATTGGGTATGGCCGCCGCCATCGCGGTCGCGCTTGTCATAGGCGCCATGGTGGGAGCCTTGAATGGAACCATCATTTCCAAACTCAAAGTCAATCCCCTTATAACCACTCTTGCCATGGCCACCATCATAAAGGGAGCCGCGCTTCTGATAACCGGCGGGCGGCAGATCATCATTGCGCAGAAATCGTTCATGGAACTGGGCACCGGTAAAATGCTGGGAGTCCCTGTCCCGATATACATCATGGTTTTCTTTTTCATCGTTTTTTATTTTGTGCTTTACCACAGCGCCTTCGGCAGGCATGTTGCAGCCGTGGGCTCCAATCAGCGGGCAACCAAAATATCCGGCATCAATGTGGACATGGTTACCATAGGGGTCTATGCCCTGGTGGCCTTCACCTCCGGAATCACCTCCGTCATCCGCACGTCCCAGGCACTTATCGGCATACCCACCATGTCTCCCGGGTTCGTGCTCGTGGTCATCACCGTCACCATTCTGGGAGGGACCAGCCTTACCGGCGGCAGGGGCAATCTGTGGGGCACCCTCTTTGCGGGCATTTTCATATCGATGATCTATTACGGGCTCAATCTCCTCGCCGTCCAGATATACTACCAGATGCTCTCCGTAGGCATCGTGTTAATTCTCGCGCTTTTTATCGAAGGCGTGAGGCGGAGGTATCTGCAGGTGGCAAAATCCAAAGGAATCAAGGTGTAGGATTATGCAAAGCGAGATGAAAAAAGGCTTCAAATACCGTGTCGCGGCGAATTGGGATTATTTCGGCCTTCCCGGCATCCTTATCCTGGTTGTCGTTATTTTTTCGGCCTTGTCGCCGGCCTTCAGATCCGCTTACAGCCTCATGGCCAACTTCAAGTATTCCGCCCTGACCGCCATCGCCGCCATCGGCATGACCTTCTGTATTACCAGCGGAGACTTCGACATTTCCGTCGGTTCCATGCTCGCCCTGGTGTCGGTACTGGGTGCGACCCTGGCCCAAAGAATGAACGGCGTGGTGGCGGTCCTTCTAGTCCTGGCCCTCGCATCGTTTCTGGGACTGGTGAACGGCCTTTTCGTGACGAAACTCAATATACCCGCCTTCATAACCACCCTCGGCATGATGTTCATCTACCGCGCCATAGCGTTTATCTACACAAATAACACCCCTGTTCCCATAAAGAGTCCGTTCTGGCTTTTTAT
>SPDA01000436.1 GCA_004525155.1 Spirochaetales bacterium | reverse complement strand
TGTTGACGTTCCCCAGGACGCTGTAACCTTCGGTCCCCTTGTCGTCAAGGCGCTGGAGCAGAAACCGGATGCAATCATACTCTCCGCTCATCCGGATAAATGCGCGCAGATTATCATCGAACTCAAGAACCGCGGCTGGAAAGACATGAACAAGATCCTCATTTTCAACAGCGGTGACGATGTGCCTCTGTATACCACCGGACAGGCAAATCTCGCCGGCGTCATGCTGTATAATTACACGGACCCGACACTCAATTCGGCGCGCTGGAACAAATACAAGGATGCGTACAAGGCGGCCTTCGCAGGCGCCGAGCCTCCCGCCCTGTCTACTCATTACTATGACGCGGTTTACATGATCAAGGAAGCGATCGAAAAAACAGGCGTAACGGGCGATCCCGCCAAACTCAAGGAAGAAAGGGCAAAAATCCGGGATTACTGTTATAACGTCAAGGGTTTTGCCGGACTTCAGTTCAACTGGGACATGAAAGACGGCATGGCAACCAACAAACCTCTCTTCCTCATCGAGCTTGTTGCGGACAACACGGCTTCCAACAAGGTAAGGAAGACAGTTAAAAAGGTCGTTGTCGGCGGCAACTGATCTTTGTTACCAACGAATTTCAGGCCGTCCGGACTCCGGTTCGGGCGGCTTTTTTATTTTGAAAGAAATTCGCCGATTATCCGGAGAGTCCAGTCCTGGACCATTTTCAGAATTTCAACTCCCCCTGCCGCATTATTGTCCAGGTCTTTCTTGAGCGCCGCGGCCGAAGGAAGGAGAGTAGTCCATAGGTCCCTTTCCTTCAGGGAAAGATTGAGCAGATATTCCATCACCGGATCCCCGGGGACAGGCAGTTTTCTGATGGCCTCGTTATACGTCCGGATGAAGCCTTTCCAGCTTTCTCTGCTTTTACCGGCTGCGAAGAGGAATGGCCGCCTTTCCGAAGCCGCTCTGCCCGAAGACGGAAGGTTGAGATGTACACCCTTGCCCGTCATGGCGACGAGTTTTCCGTTGAACCCTGCGGCTGCTTTTTCAAGCCGGTTCCTGTAGCTTATCATCGGCCGGGTCGTGTAGCGGATGTAGTCCTGCTCGTATTCCTTGACGATGTTCTGATTGCGCAGGAGAAATGAAAAAAATTCGGTTTCAAGAGGATTTACAAGCAGTGTCCTTGCGCTGAAATAAGGGTAGATGTAGGTTCCCCGCGCATAGGTCTTTCCTTCAGGATACGAGAAATCCATGCCGAACAAAAGGATCTCCCTGGCGCCCAGCGCATCCGCAAGGGATATTGCGGCGTGGGAAACATTCCCCCCTGTTACATCGATTACGGGAAATTCGCGCCAGTTGCTGCTCACGAATTTGGAGAACGGATGCCTGCTTGTAAAAAAAACGAGGTTGTCCGTAATTCTGGTAAGGGCGGGCGGAGACGCGAGATCAAGCACAAGGGGGATGTGCCCGGGTATTCCGGAGAGGAAGTGGTGATAGGTTATGTGCTGGCAGTCAATTGAAATTACAATATCGGGAAGAATATCGAAGGACAGAAGCGCCGGAAGGGATGTATCCGTGGCTATGAGAATGGAATCTTTCTTTTCTTTTTTTATCAGGCCGATGTGTTCCTCGAGTGACGGACCGGCGCCCGTAACCATGGCCTTACGGACGGGGGAAAGCACGGTAGTCGCTTTTTCCGCTGAGGACAGATTGACAAGAGTGTTTTTGAACCACTTCTTGCCGAAATAGGCCTGAACGGTATAGTCATCCGAAAGGGCGCTTACCATGTTTTTGAGGGATTCAATGACAGATTCAAAATACCCGGCATCGTTCTGCCAGCGCGAGCGGAGGGCGAGAGTTTTGAGGTCCCCCGTTATGGCCGGAAAATAATTACCGAGGACATAAGAAGTTATTTCATCCGGCAGCGCGTCGATTAGAAAGTTCACCCTGGGGTCCAGGATAAAGTCCCGCAGGTCCACGCTGCCCAGAACAGATCGAAACAGGGAAATATCCTTGTCGATAATGAGAATCTGGGTGATATCCTTGTGCCCGAGAAAAGGAATTATATGGTAGCCGGCGCCGAATCCTATAAAAACAAGGTATCCGCCGGATTTATTGATATTGAAAAACCTCAAGCCCTCGGTAATGGGATCTATCGAGGAATGAATGTACTGGCTTGTTCCTCCGGATTTCAGAACAGGAACAAGGTCGCCGGTTTTGGCCCTGATAAAGCGGACCTTCTCCGACGGAGCCGCGGTTCCGGCCCTGACGGACAGCAGCGTGTTTTTTGAAGAAAGAGCCAGCAGGTTCCTTTTCAGGATTGTGTCGTTATCCATAATGCCGTTCTTCTTTGGGAAAAATTCGCAGAAGAAAATCCGCCGTACTCCGCAGCAGTGTTCGCAGGATTTCCAGCGCTGAAGAAGTACTGCCCTCGAGAACCATTTTTTTGACATATTTAAGCGAAATAAAATCGGAATAAAAAAGAAGTTCAAGCAAAAGGCCGTCGTTCAATATTTCCGCCAGGTCCGATGCCGTATTGAGGCCGCGTTCCTTTTCAAGGCACCTGGTTATGATGCTGTCTAGAATATTTCTTACAATAAAACCCCTTCCGGGTTTATCCGGAAAACCTGCATTGGAAAAATGAGGGTCATGATCTGAAGATTTCGGTTCCGGAGCCATCCCGGGGGCGTCTTTGATTAGGGCAGCGAGACTGCTTCTGTCCAGGTTGCGGAATCCGGGAAGGGAAACCCCGGAAGGCAGAAACCGGAAAAGGTTATCACTTTTTCTGCCTTCGAGGGACCCAAACCAGCGGGCATAGGTGGAAAGCGCTCTTTCAAAGGAGGGCAGGGTTTTCTGATAATAGCCGAAATAGGCTGATGAAGACGGGCGCAGCCTGTTCTGCGTCCCGTAAAACAGAAAGTCGAAAGTGTGGGGATGGACATGGGCCAGGCCGGCGTGAGGCATGAGATCGAGACCCGCGAAAATAATCGGCGAACGTATGGTCATCGATGCTGCCTGAAGCGCCGTGCCTGCCACGGAACCGTTCTGCGGCACGGCAGAAACTTTCATCCCCGATTCCCTGAAGATTATTTTTTCCAGAAACATGTTCTGGCTGAAAATACAGGCCGGCGAG
>SPDA01000336.1 GCA_004525155.1 Spirochaetales bacterium | reverse complement strand
TCTGTCCACTATCACGATTCTCGATTTTGCCGTATTCTGCCCCGGTCCCCGAAGGGCCCTGTCTTCGCGTTTGGCGCGGTTTCCCGAAAGTGCATCGCCGCCCGTTATCTCGGACATCTGCCGCCGCATCCGGATTCCGCTTTTTTCGGACATTCCGTCTTCCGGGTTTTCCTTTATCAGCAGAATGCCGCCTTTCCTGCCCTGCAATTCGGCGGGCCCGGTCCGCCCGTTAGCGGACCCCGGCGCCTTCATGTCCGCGGAATTGCCGGTACCGTTTTTATCGGTAATTGCAGCGTCCGGCATCACCGCGCCGGGATGAAGGGCTGCCAGGTTTTTAAGCTGATCCTTTTCACTCTTTTCCGGCCTTTTCTTTCCGGTCTTTCCCTCTCCGGTTACTGCTGCTGCCGCTTCCCTGCCGTCCTGCCTGCTTTTCATGGCAAGCAGCTTCCGGAAAACGCTGCTGGAAGCGGATTCTGTTTTACCGGACCCGTTTTTACCGGGTACTCCGGAACGATTCGGCTGCGAAGCCTCGCTGTTGCCGGCAGGTCTGAAAAATCCCTGATTGCCCCGTACGCTGTCCCCGGGATTGCTGCCGCCGGCTGAATCATCACCGGGCGAATTTCTCCGCCTGTCTGAAACACTTTTGCCGCCGGTATACATACCGCCGGGATCCGGACCGTTTCTGTCAGTCTGCAAATTAACAGCAGGCAGAGCCTGCCCAATCAACATCATGTCTTCAGCCTTCTCCCTTCAAGTTTTATGGAGTCACTGGCTTCTTTACCATTTTTCTCTGAAGCCCCGCTACTCTTTCAGCGTCTTTTGCGGCCATAAGCGAAAACCAGTATGCAACAATTGAATCTTCGCCTGCAGCTAGGGCCAGGCGCTCGGTAGCCCGCATTAGATCAATTATGTCCTGATCTTCCATTTTGATAAGTATGTCCACCGCGCTGTTCGGCGGCATACCTGTCAAATACCTGGCATTCTGCTCTATGTTCGCTACTTTATTGTCGTACAGACTGGCCTGGACGTTAAACGATTTTTCCCTTTCTTCCAAAGACTTTTCTTTTTCCTGCAAAGTTTCAAGCTTTTGCTGAATTTCAGCCTCCTGCAAGGTTATTTCCTGGTCCCGTTTATCCAGTTCCTCCTCCCGGAGCGTCAGTGCCTCCTCCATCTTTGCATACCGCTGCTCTTCGAGCAGCTGATCCGTCCCCAGGTCCTTCACCTCCGTCCGTCTGCGTATCCGGAACAGGGAAAGCACGGGAGACAGTGTCTGCTTCGCGTCGATCAGACCAAGGTAATCGAATACGAGGAGGCCGCCGAATACAAGCGCCACATTCAGCAGCAGTAAAAGCAGAATTCTAGGCCCTCTCCCAATCATACTTTTCCTTCCTTACCTACAGCATCGGAATATTTCCTGTTTCGGATAAACGTAGCTGTATTAATCTCGTCCACGGCTTTTATGTCCGCGGCCTCCTGTTCCCTGTAATATTCCGCTCCACGTTTCTCTTTGAGTTTGTCGAGGCTTTTCCGCGCCCGGGAGGCTTCCATATACCCTTCCTGGACCCCCCTCCGCTTCAATTCCTCTTCTTCCAGTTTTATCTTCTCATCGTTGATTTTGACACTCAACCTCTGCATGTACAGGGAGGCAAGGGCCAGGCGATTCAAATCCTTAAACGCTTCCGTGCCGCGGTCCAGAAAAATCCTCATTTTTTCATCGGACAGCTCCCGGATCAACTGCTCGATCCGTACGCAGCGGCCGGTTATTTCAGCGAGCTTGAGCTCCCACTCATGCTCCCGGAATTTCCGTATTTCCAGGAGTCTTTCGAGCTTAAAGAGAAACCGGCGCATTCAACATCTCCTCTTCCGGTATAGGTATGCCGGAGATTTTAGAGGCGCGGTTTAAAGTATCGTTCATTTCGCCTTTTTCCTCGATTTCCTGGATGAGGAAGGAGTTCAGATCCGGCAGCTTCGAAATGGCTTCGTCGACATCCGGCACGGTACCTTTTACATAGGCGCCGATGCTTATAAGGTCTTCAGCCCCGTCGTAAGCGGCAAGAAGCCGCCTCAGTTTGCCCGCAGCCTCCAGGGTCTGTTTTCCCGAGATACGCACACCGAGCCGGGAGAGGCTCTTCAGCACGTCCACGGCCGGATAATGATGACGTTCCGCAAGTTTCCTTGTAAGGATGATGTGCCCGTCCAGGATGCCCCGTACAGCGTCCGAAATGGGCTCGTCCATATCGTCGCCGTCCACCAGAATCGTGTAGAACCCCGTAATGGACCCCTTTTCCGAGGTACCGCAGCGTTCGAGGAGTTTCGGCAGCGTCGAAAAGACGGACGGCGTATAGCCCCGCTGGGCGGGCGGCTCGCCTACCGCCAGGCCGATTTCCCTCTGGGCCCTGGCGAAGCGCGTGACGCTGTCGAAGAGGAGCATCACATCCTTTCCCTGGTCCCTGAAGTATTCCGCCACAGCAGTGGCCGCATAGGCGCCTCTGAGCCTTGCCAGGGGCGGGGTATTTGAGGACGATACGACAATGACCGAGCGTTTGAGGCCTTCGGGACCGAGATCGTTTTCGATGAACTCACGGACCTCCCTGCCCCGCTCTCCGATGAGGGCTATCACGTTCACGTCCGCCCGGGTATTTCTGGCAATCATGCCGAGAAGGGTGGACTTGCCCACACCGCTTCCGGAAAATATGCCCAGCCTCTGGCCTTTGCCCGCCGGAGTGAAGAAATCGAGGGACCGCACGCCGGTCACCATTCGTTCGGTTATGCGTCTTCGTTTGAGCACGTCCGGCGGATCGGCAAATACCGAATACCACACCTTCGAGCCTATGTTTCCCTTCTCGTCGATGGGTTTTCCCATACTGTTTAAAACCCTGCCCAGGAGTTTCCGCGATACGGGGACGGAAAGGAATTCGCCGGTAGCTATGACGGCACAGCCGGGCTCAATACCGGCCATGTCGTCGTAAGGCATGAGCTGTATCGCTCCCTGCCTGAACCCCACAACCTCCGCCCAGACCGCGCCCCTGCCCTTCGGCACAAGGATCTGGCAGAGTTCGCCGACCACGGCATGCGGTCCCCTGCTCTCCAGAATGAGCCCCTGAACTTTTTCGATGACGCCGGTAAATTTGATGGGATCCGTGTGTTTTACGGTAGCTGTGTATTTATCGAACAATTCCATTATTCCCCTCCCCGGATATGGAACCTGACGGTTTATCTTTAGGAGCTTTCCTCGAATTCGCTCGCGATGCTCTTAATCCTGATGGGCGCCAGTTCCAGCACTTTTTCCTGGATTTCGTGCAGCTGCGATGATATGCGGGCGTCGATTTCGCCGAAATCCGTTTCTATAATGCAGCCGCCCTTGTCCACGGTGGAATCTTCCACAACGGTAATTGATTTAATGTTCTCCACCATACGCATGAAATCCTTTATGTGGTCCGATGTAAGCTGCACATCCTCCAGGTTGACGCGGATAATGATGTCTCCCCTGGTCTTCAGTTTCCGTATAGCCTGGATCACATTATTAATGACCACGTTTTTCTGGTTCTCCGATATGACCTTGATGACTTTCTGGGAAATGAGCAGTACGAGGTTGATGAGCTGGGTTTCCGATTCGTCTATTATCTGGTTCCTCCGCTCGATGGCCTTGTCGATGATTTTATGGACCACCGTGAGAAGCCGTTCAACCTCCGCCTTGCCAGAGGCATAGCCTTCGTCCCTCCCGAGGGAGTACCCCTTGTCGTTGGCGTCTTTCTCGATTTCCTTTACCCTGTCATCGGCAGCTTTTATCATGTCGCCGGCCTGTTTCGCC
>SPDA01000481.1 GCA_004525155.1 Spirochaetales bacterium | reverse complement strand
GGCTCAAGACAGGCACCCCGGCCCGGGTCTTGCGTTCCTCCCTCGATTTTTCCGCAATGGAGGAACAGCCAGGAGACAGTGAAGTGCTCCCGTTTTCCTTCGGCTATAAAGCTGCCGGCTGCCTGGACGCCGGCCCTGCTTTAAGGCGGCCCGATGTCGCCTGCCACATAACCTACACCAACGAAAAGACCCACGAGATAATCCGGAAGAACATGCACCGTTCTCCCCTTTACGGCGGGGCCATCAAGGGCATAGGCCCCAGGTACTGTCCCTCCATAGAGGACAAGGTCGTCCGGTTTCCGGACAGGATACGGCACCAGATCTTCGTCGAACCGGAGGGGCTTAATTCCGAAGAGATGTATCTTAACGGCATATCCTCTTCCCTGCCGGAAGAGGTGCAGGAGGAATTCCTCCGTACCGTGCCGGGGCTTGAAAACGTGCACATCGTGCGGCCGGGCTACGCGGTGGAGTACGACTACCTCGAACCGACCCAGCTTACCTTGAGCCTCATGACAAAAAAAATCCCGGGACTTTTCGTCGCGGGCCAGACCAACGGCACGTCCGGCTATGAGGAGGCCGCGGGCCAGGGACTCCTTGCCGGCATCAATGCCGCATTGCGGCTTAAGAACAGGGAACCGCTGATCCTGAGCAGGGCGGAGGCCTACATCGGCGTGCTCATCGATGATCTCACTACTCTCGGCACCAAGGAACCCTACCGCATGTTCACTTCCCGGGCGGAACACAGGCTGCGGCTGCGGCACGATACCGCGGACCTGCGGCTTTTTGAAAAAGGACGTGCTGCCGGCCTCTTTGACGCGGCTGCCGGGGAGCGTTTCGCGGAGAAGACACGGCAGCTTGAGGAAATCAGGGAGCTTTTACGAAATAGAAAAGTGCATACCGCGGATGCGGTCCAATCGGAACCTTTCCGTCCGCATATCGGCGAATCCTTCCATACTGCCCTAAAGGACCCCTCCGTCAGCATGGAGAGCTGTCTCGGCCTCGATGCATCCCTTGCGGAAAAGCCCCGGGAATGGCTCAGGCTCGTGGAACTGGACATCCAGTACGAAGGCTACATAAAACGGCAGGACCAGGTAGTGGAACGCTTCAATAAAATGGAACATATCAGGATACCCGCGGATTTAAACTATGACCGTATCGAAGGCCTGTCGAAGGAAGCCAGGGAAAAATTAAAGACCATCCTCCCCCTGTCCGTGGGTCAGGCTTCCCGGATTTCCGGGGTCCGGCCGTCGGATGTGGCCGTACTCATGATGCATGTAAGGGCTTGAGAGGCGTCCGTGCCGATATTTGATGAAGCGCTCCTGCGCGAAGGTCTGGATCTCCTCGGTATTACCGCCAGCGAAGAGCAGATACGGAGCCTCAGACTTTACACGCTCGAGCTTGAGGCATGGAACAGCCGCATGAACCTGGTGGGAGGGACCCTGAGCGATTTTACGGTACGTCACCTGCTCGACTGCCTCTCCGCTCTGCCCGTTCTCGAATCGCTTCCCCACGCCTGCATTGCGGACATCGGTTCCGGCGCCGGCCTGCCTGGAATTCCCCTTGCCGTTGCCATGCCGGAGACAGAGGCAGTCCTCATCGAGCGTTCCGGGAAAAAGGCCGGTTTTCTGCGCAGTTCCGCCGCCGTTCTGGGTCTCGGCCGTGTACGGGTGATTGAAAAGCCTTACGAAACCGTCCGTGAGCGGTTCCAGCTTGTAACCTGCCGCGCTTTTGCAGCCATTAGCGCCTTGCTTCCCGCAGTCCGGCTCATGCTTGAACCGGGCGGCGCTTTTGCTGCGTATAAGGGGAAAAGGGAGGAGGTGGAACGGGAACTAGGGGAGGCGGGAATTGCAGGAAGGGAAAATGTATCCGTGATAGAACTCAAGGTACCCTATCTGAACGAGCAGAGGCACCTGGTGGTGATACGGTGATACCGGACCCTGCGGTTTAAATCCGGATTTCCTTCTTAAGAAGCAGGCGGCGATTGTCAGCTACCCTCGGCGGTTTGTATGAGCCCTATTATGATTTTTTCTACTTGCCCGAGCACATACAGGTTTGATAGGCCCATAGGTATTTCTTCACCGGGGTCTATCAGAATAAAATACTGCACCATGGTATTATCATTGCCGGCGGCAGTAAGCACCCATTGGCCGGACAGGCTCTTCACAGGTTTGCTGGTTTTGTAGGATTTCCTGGGAAGGCCGGGCGCGTCGAGCAGGAGGATTTCACGCTTCAGACCGCTCTGAGACATGCTGTATAGAGCTTCGGCGTAAATTTCCCTGTTTTTAAGCGGCCCGGCAGTTTTCATGAGCAGGTAATAATAGATTTGATTCACGGAAACGCGGGCAACCTCCTCCGCCGCCATACAATCTCCGAACCAGGAGGGGTAGCTGGCAATATCACGGATAACCTGCCACACCCTCTCCAAGGGTGCATTGATTTCACTTTCCGCTCTGAATTCCTTTACCCTCGCTCCCGGCGGGATCCGTGAATAAATGACAACTTTCCCGGCTTTTTTTTCAGTATGCCATGCAGAGCTGTCAGCGAAAGGACCGGGGCCGGCTGTTATAACAAAAAACAGAAACAACAAAAGCGCTGAATATTTAACGATTCTGTTCATGATACAAAGAGTATATCACCGAACGGCGATAACCTCGATTTCCACGGCAGCGCCGAGCGGAAGTCCCGAAACGGCAAAGGTGGAGCGGGCCGGAAAGGGTTCCGGGAAAAAGCCGGCGTAAACCCCGTTTACCGCTGTAAAGTCCGCCATGTCTGTAAGGAATACGGTTGCCTTGACGACATTCTCCATGCCGCTCCCCGCTTCCTTAAGCAGGGCCCCGATGTTCGCGAAAACCTGTTTTGCCTGTTCCGCGGCGCCGCCCTCCGCCAGTTTCCCGGTTTTCGGGTCAAT
>SPDA01000063.1 GCA_004525155.1 Spirochaetales bacterium | reverse complement strand
GTCGCCGCCGGCTGTTTCAAGAAGCCTGAGCAGCAGGTCCGCTTCCTCTTTTCTGTCTTCACACCTGCAGGCTTTGAGGTTTTTGTCAAGCGCAAGGAGTTCTTCGACGGAAAAACAGGCAAGCTCTTCGCGTACAGGGAAGGTTTCAAAACGATGAAAATGCCGCATCGATGCCTCGAACCCGGGACAGTTCCCCCCCGTCAGCTGAATTGACGGCCCCTTGACCGCAAATAATTCCCTGACGCGGCCCGGATGGAAGGCCTCCCTGCTCAAAGACAAAATTTCATGTTCCAGCTTTATCCGCCGGATTTCAAGCTGCAGGATTTCACGCGCGCCGCCTTCCTCCTTTTCGCCTGTTCCCTTTCCGTATCCTTTCCCCCTGCGCAGGAGGAAGAGCAGTTCCATGTTGTGGACCTTCCGCGTAAGGCTTTGTCTTCCCCCGCGGTACTTGACGTAATCCGAGCTCCTCACGCCGAGCTCTCCTCCGGCGGCCAGCATGTCCGCCATTTGTTCGAAGGGGATTATTCCTTCCGTGTTGTAGCTTACAAGAATATGTTCCGCGTCCACGACGTTCAGGAGCCCGGCGAAGGCGTCGGCTGCGGCGGAGTTATAACAGTAGGCTGACCGTGTATCCGTCCAGTCCTTTCGTATTGCCGCCTTTTCCCTGAACCTGCCGTCCTTCCCCCTTTCCATGTTCACGGCCGGTTTGTCCCACCTGGCAATGGTGTTGAGCATGAAATAATTGCTGCCGTACTGGTGGCAGTTGTAGGGAGGATCGAGATAGCATATCCGCGCGGGCCGGCCTTTTACGAATTCTTCAGCTTCCTTAAGGGACGCGCTGCAGGGGGCCGCTCCGTTTACAAGAAAGGGCTGTTCCAGTTCCATGGGAGACAATATGCGGCCCAGGGCGTCGCCTCCGTGCCCTCCGAAGCCCTTGTGGCAGGCTTTGAAGACCCCCGAAGTGTTTGCGTGGGTGGCCGCCTCGTAAAGGAGAGAAGCGGTAAGCACGCATTTTTCCTTGAGGCCGCGGGGATCGAGGTCCCAGCCCGGGTACCAGTTTTCGATTTGCTCGCGCACGCTGTCGATGAAAAGGGCGTTCTCCGCGGTATAAAACAGCCGCTCCCTGCGGTAATCAGCCGAAGCCGTAACCGCGGGTGCGTAAAACCTGCTTATATAGGGATCCTCGGCGGGCGGGGCGTCCCTGAGCAGGGCAAAGGCTCCCGTCATGCCGCCCTTGTCCGGGAACAGCATTTCCGATTCCCTCAAGTCAATAGCTAAATAGCATGTATTGATGACCCATGAATAGAATTCCCAGTCATTGGCATGGGCGGCGAAGCCCATGACCTTTGCCAGCCTGGAAACGGAACCGCTTCCGGCAAAGGGGTCGAGAAACGCCCTGCCTTCACCGGCGCCGGGCAGGCTCCCGATGGTCTCCCGAAGGAACGGCAGGAGCCTCCTCTTGTTGCCGATGTAGGCGATGAGCTGCCTCGTCAGAAAAGGGCCGGGGGCATCCCGCACGCCTGAAACACTGAAACCTTTCCCCCCGTTCACCTGTAATCTCCCCTGCCGTTTGTTAAAGTATACCCGCTTAGCAGGAATTTCTTCAAGCAGGCTTTCCGGATTATAAGGGCCGGTGATATTCCTGCCTTTTGTATTGTACAAAGAAACGGGTATATACTATTATTGAGCCGGTATAACATCATGTCCGATAAAAAATACGACCCCAGGATGCACACGGCGGAACACATTCTAAACCGGACCATGACGGAAATCATGGGAACGGCACGATCCTTCACGAGCCACCTGGACGGCAAAAAGGGAAAATGCGACTATAAATTTTCACGGAACCTGACCGCGGAAGAAACTGCCCTTCTCGAAAGACAGGTCAACGGCGTCATAGTCAGGAAGACCCCTGTTACCGAGGAATTCGTCACCAGGGCTTACGCGGACGAGCATTTCAACGTATCGAAACTGCCGGAGAAGGCCGGTGATGCAATTCGCATTATCCGGGTGGGGGGTTATGATGTCTGCCCCTGCATCGGGGCGCATGTGGGCAATACATCGGAAATCGGTTCCTTCCGCCTTGTATCCTCGGATTATGCGGAAGGTGTTCTCCGGGTGCGTTTCCGGCTTGAATAATTCCTGACAGGCGGCACTATCCTTGGCAAAAAAATTATCGCATCTTATTAAAAGTCTTAAGGTTAAGGAAATACTTCAGTTTGAGGACCATTCGATTAGCGGCCTCGCCTATGATTCCCGCAAGACCGGTCCCGGATTCGTCTTTTTCGCGCTCCCGGGTCTTCACACGGACGGTCATGATTTTATCAAGAAAGCCGCGGAAGCCGGCGCCAGGGCCGTTGTTTTCGACGGAAATCCCGGAACCCTTCTTCCGGGAATCGCCTACATAAAAGTTGCCGATTCCCGCACAGCCATGGCGCCCCTTGCCGCGTCGTTTTACGATTACCCTTCCGGAAAACTCGCCGTCTCCGGCGTTACAGGCACGGACGGTAAAAGCACCACCGTGTACCTCATCCACCAGCTTCTCGAACTGGCGGGATATAAAAGCGGTTTCTTTTCCACGGTCCATTTCAAGACAGAAGGGGACGTGATGAAAAACACCTTCAGGCAATCCACGCCCGAGGCGCTGGAAGTGCAGGAGGTACTCTACCGCATGGTGCTGTCGGGCAAAACCCACGCGGTGCTGGAGGCCACCTCCCACGGGCTCTCGGAGAGGACCGGCAGGCTTGCGGAGGTTGATTTCCGCGCAGGCGTGTTCACGAACCTTTCCCATGAACATCTCGAATTCCACGGCACCTTCGAGCGATACATGTACGACAAGGCGAACCTTTTCCGCAGGCTTTCAGGCCTGGGCGTGATAACCCTCGATGACCCCAGCAGCGGTTATTTCCGGAAGGCTGCGGCGGAGGAAAATCCTTCATCCCCGCCTGTGTACGGATTCAGCCTCACGGACGCCGGCGCCGATCTTCAGGCCCTCGGCATAGAGGAAAGCGCTTCTTCCATCGGGTTTTCCCTTAGGATGGGAAAGAAAACCCTGCCCGCGGTCATCAATCTCCCCGGCCTCTTCAATGTGGAGAATACGCTCGCAGCCCTGCTCTGCGTGATGAAACTCACCGGTGTAAAGGCGGCGGATATCGTTCCCCTCCTCCCGCAGCTTAAACCTGTGCCCGGAAGGATGCAGGTCATCTCCATGGGGCAGCCTTTCACCGTCATCGTGGATTACGCCCACACTCCCGGCGCGTTTCAGAAACTCTTTCCCCTGGTGCGCGGGCAGTGTCCTGCGAGACTCATAGCCGTATTCGGCTCCGCGGGAGAGCGGGACATTGACAAGCGCCCCATCCAGGGGAATATTGCCTCGCATTACGCGGACATTATCGTTCTGGCGGATGAGGACCCCCGGGGCGAAGAGCCCATGACCATTCTGCGGGAAATTGCTGCAGGCTGTCCGGATAAAGTACGCAACGGCTCCGTGCTGATGGTGCCGGACCGGCGGAAAGCGATAGGCGAGGCCCTTGGACGGGCCCGGCCGGGAGATGTGGTCCTGCTGCTCGGCAAGGGGCACGAGGGGAGCATCGTCTACCGGGAAGGCCCCATCCCCTGGGATGAGGCGGAGACGGCCGCCGGGGCGCTCCGGGAGCTCGGCTACAGCGGATAAAACTGCCGAATTTGCCTTTATACATGAAGCGGCAGGCGCGTTTCCACTGTCTATACGGGCAGGAGGAAATGTGTGAAAAAGAAAGACAGGAAACCGCATATTGCAGGCCTTGGTGAAGAGCCTTATAATGATGATGATATGGCTATCCGTATTCCCGCATTGTCCGATATCGTATTCAAGTACATTTTCGGCGCCGAAGAAAGCGTCGACATTTTGAAAACATTAATAAATGCGGTATTAAGCGATGCCGGTTTTGACGAAATCGAATCGATAGCGGTGGTCAATCCCTTTAACGTGAAAACCTATCTCGATGATAAGCCCTCAATCATCGACACACGCGCGAAGGACGTCAAAGGGAACAAATACAATGTGGAAGTGCAGGTCCGCTCCCAGGCCGATTTTCAGGAGAGGAGTCTGTACTATTGGGCAAAATCGTATTCTAATCAGCTTCGGGAAGGGCAGGAATATGGAACGCTGAACAAGGTGATTAGCATCAGTATTGTGGATTTTCCGCTGTTTCCTGCCGGCATTCCCTTTCACAGCTGCTTTATGCTGCGGGAAAACAATAATCCGGAGTATGTGCTGACCGAGGATTGTATACTGCACTATCTGGAAGTGCCCAAACTCGAGGGAAAACCGGAAACGGAGGCCGAAAAGTGGATGTATTTCCTGCGGCACGCGGATGAGGAGGATGAAACAATGAAGGTACTGCTTGATAATGATGTAATGTTCAAGACGGCCCGGCAGCGGTACGACTACTTCCTTGCCGATGAAAAGGCGCGGATGGCTTATCTGGCCCGATCGATGTTCCTTCATGACCAGGCGTCATTCATAGCCGAGGCCCGCAATAAAGGGCTTGAAGAGGGCAAAGCAGAAGGCCGAGCAGAAGGCAGAGCTGAGGGCAGAGCTGAGGGCAGAGCTGAGGGCGAACGGGAAAAGGCGCTAAAAACTGCCCGGAAGCTCAGGAGCAGGGGTCTGTCGCCGCAGGAGATTTCGGAAATAACCGGTATTTCCCCGGAAGAAGCGGAAGGTCTTTGACATCATTTTAAAGGATAATACAAAGTGTCACTCAATCTAGAAACCATTCCCCCGGCGGATCAGTTAGTCATGATAATGGAAAGAATCTACGGCTACGGCATGACCACCACTTCCGGCGGCAATCTCTCAGTTAAAGACCGCGAAGGCAATATCTGGATAACGCCCGGCAGCCTGGACAAGGGTAGCCTAAAAGCTGATCAGATGGTCTGCGTCAAACCGGACGGGACACGGGAAGGCCCCCTTGCCCCCTCCTCGGAATTCCCTTTTCACCAATCGGTTTACACCTGCAGGCCGGACCTGCACTCCGTCATCCACGCCCATCCGCCGGCGCTCGCCTCTTTCAGCATCACAGGCAGGATCCCTGATACGGCGATACTGCCGCAGGTACGGACAGTCTGCGGTGAGATAGGCTTCGCTCCCTACGCCATACCCGGCAGCAGGGAACTCGCTGACATTATCGCCGCCATGTTCAGGAAGGGGCATAACGCCGTCATCATGGAAAATCACAGCGTCGTGGTCGGCGGGAATGATATCCTCGACGCCTTCAGGCGTTTCGAGACCCTTGACTTCTGCGCACGGATTCACATTCACGCCCGTTCCTTAGGCGAGGTCAACTTGCTTTCCGAAGAAGATCTTAAGTCTGAAGCCGGGGAATTCCCCGGCCTTCCCGAACTTCCGGAGGATCTGAGTCCGCGAGATTCCGGGTCCGGGACCGACGAAGCGGCGGTCAGGGAAACGATGTGCGTACTTATCCGCAGGGCCTACGATCAGATGCTCTTTACCAGCACCCAGGGCACCTTTTCCGCCAGACTCAGCGGGGACTCCTTTCTTATAACCCCCTACGGCCTGGACAGGAAATATCTGGAAGCGGAAGACCTGGTCTTTGTTGCAGGCGGCAGGAAGGAAAAAAACAAGACGCCTAGCAGATCGGTTCTTCTGCATAAGGCTGTATATGAAAGGAATAAATCGATAAATGCTGTCATGATAGCCCACCCGCCCCATGTGATGGCATACAGCGTTACCGGCAAAACCTTCAATACCAGGGTCATGCCCGAATCCTACGTGTTCCTCAAGGATGTGCCCCTAATGCCTTTCGGTCTGCGGCGCAGGGATTATGCCCAGACCGCCGCCGTCTTCGACGATCACCCGGCAGCGCTCATCGCCAATGACTGCATCATCGTTACCGGCAATAATCTGGTCGGCTGTTTCGACCGGCTGGAGATTACGGAATACATCGCCCATTCACTCCTCTGGGCTGAACAGCTGGGCAGTATCCGGGAACTTCCGGAAAAAGATTTGAAGGTTCTGCGGGGATTCTGGAAATAAGAAAAATTTATTGACAACCGGGAATGAATAGAATATATTCTATTCATGGGTTCCACAACTATTCATTTTCCTGAAAATATACTTTCCCGTATAGATCGTGCTGCCGCAAGACGGAAGATGAGCAGAAACAGGTTCGTCCTCGAGGCCTGCGAAGCGGCGCTGGCTGAAGATGCGGGTGAATGGCCGGAAGGTTTTTTTGAACCCGCTTTTTCGGTGGATGAAAAGTTCATGCTCCGGGAAGCTGTGATCGAGCTGGAAGAAACGGTCTTTCTCAGCCGCCGAAACCGTGGGGTGCCGCTGTTGTGATTTCTGTTCTCGATACAACCGCGTTTTCGGCAGCTATGCGGAACGAACCGGAAATGGTACGCTTTCTTTCGGGCATAAAGCCGGGGAATGTGGCAACCGTTCCACCGGTGGTGGCGGAAATAGAGTATGGCATACGGCGGCTTGATAATACCTCTAAAAAATATGCGCTTCTTGCGGCACAGAAAGAACGGCTGCTTACAGTTATCCGCGTCCTTCCCTGGGATGAACAATCATCAGTTAATTTCGGTTCCATCAAGGCTGACTTGGAAAAAACGGGTACTCCTATAGATGATTTTGATGCGGCCATAGCCGCCATCGCCATGAGTCATGATGCGGAAGTGTTAACCGCAAACCTTACCCATTTCCAGATTATAAAGGGACTTGCTTCGCGGCATTGGTGACAGGCGGCTCCTGTCGTCACATTCAAGTATTTCGTTCCGGAAGATTCTCCTTTACATATGTTTTGTTGAAAACCGGTTTATATCCTAAAAAAAATTATTTCTTGACAGTTGAAATAACTCATGGTATCGTTACCGTAATCGATACCGGCAACGATACCGGTTCCATTGTCATTATAAAATCGGAGTTGCACTGCTAATGTATTCCTTGTCAATCAAAGATGTGGCGAAATACGCCGGATGTTCTACTTCCACTGTCTCAAGAGTACTTAACAACAGGGATGCGGTAGATCCTGAAACACGAAAAAAGATACTTGAAACAATCGAGAAGCTCCATTACAAGCCGAACCTGGTAGCCCAGGGCTTGCGGGTTAAGAAAAGCAACCTCCTAGGTCTGGTTGTGCCCGAAATAGCCGCCCATGCTTTTTCCGAAATCGTACAATATGCCATGGATGCGGCTTATGAAAGGGGATTCAATATTATAACCGTCAATTCTCACGAAAACCCGGATTTGGAAGAGAATTATATTGGGGATCTTTTACGAAGAAACATTAACGGCATCATTTTCTCCCGCGTTTCGGACGAAAGCAGAATTATGCCTAAAATTCTAAAAAAAAATATCCCCATCGTCATCATAGACAGGACCCTGGAAAATGAAAATGTCGCCAATGTTGTCCTCGACAATTACGAGGCCGGCGTTATCGCCGCGGAACATTTGCTCGGCCTTGGACACAGACATATCGCCTGTATTACAGGCTCGATGAAAATCGCGCTCTGCCGGGATCGGCTTAAGGGTTTCAAGGAAACGCTTGAGAAAAATGACGTCAAACTGCGGGCAGTCTGTATTCGGGAGGCGAATTTCGATTTCAGTTCAGGGCTTAAGGCAACGAGGGAACTGCTCGACGACGGCTATGATTTTTCAGCTGTCTGGGCTATCAACGATTTGATGGCATTCGGCGCAATGAAGGCCCTGAAATTGGCGGGGAAGCGCATACCGGAGGATGTGTCAGTTCTCGGCATGGACGACCTGGCATTCGGGGACATGGTTCTGCCTTCGTTAAGTTCGGTACATTACCCTTTCGATGAGCTGGTGGAAAAGGCCTTTGACCTCATTACCAGGCAGATCGAGGAAAACAGGGTTATTACGGAAAAAGTGGTCATTATACCGAGCCTGACCGTAAAAGAATCTACCGGTTCCGCGCCGGGAACAAATATAAAAGGGAGTTAAATTATGGAAAACTCCATACTGCTGGAAGTCAAGAATATCGTCAAAGAGTTCCCGGGCACCATCGCCCTGGACGGAATGGATTTCTGTTTACAGAAAGGCGAAGTGCACGCCATTGTCGGGGAAAATGGTGCGGGCAAATCGACGCTGATGAAGATTTTATCCGGCGCTTATACAAAAAACTCGGGGATAATACTGTCCGAAGGCCGTGAAGTAGAGATAGGAAATATTCACGCCGCTCACGATCTCGGAATCAGCATGATCTATCAGGAACTGGAAAATATAACTAAAATTTCAGTGGCGGAAAATATATTTTTAGGCAGACTGCCGAAGACCCGGTTTCTCGGGTTTATCAATTTTAAGAAATTGTATGCGGATACAGCGGAC
>SPDA01000567.1 GCA_004525155.1 Spirochaetales bacterium | reverse complement strand
TTTCTATGTCTTCGGGCTGTCTCCCGTGCTGGACAGATTCTTGAGCATATCGCTCTTTCTCAAATGCCTTATCTCCGTCGTTATCATTGCCCCGGCGGCGTTTTTCCTCGGCATGCCCTTTCCTAACGGCCTGGCCGCGCTTACGGAAAAGAGGCCGAAGATACTCCCCTGGGCCTGGGGCATGAACGGCGCCCTGTCCGTTACCGGGTCCATGATGGCCACGCTCATTTCCGTTTCCCGGGGCTTTTCCGTGGTGCTTTTCATAGCAATGGGGCTGTACATCCTGGCCGGCATTCTGTTTTCGGCCAATGAACGGGTCGCATAACGGGGGAAGGGTTGTAACTCACCTTAGGTTCATTTTATACTGCAGACGTGAACAAAATTAAAAAGAACAGACAACGTATCGCGTTTATTTCGACTCACGGTTATGTGGCGGCCAACCCGCCCCTCGGTGCACCGGATACAGGAGGACAGGTAGTATTCGTACTCGAGCTCGCAAAAAAACTCGGCCAGGCCGGTTTTTACGTGGACCTCTGGACCCGGCAGTTCGAGGATCAGGAGCAGGAGGAAGCAGTAGCCGAAAATGTGAGGATTCTCCGAGTTCCCTGCGGCGGGGAAAAATTTATTCCGAAAGAGTATCTGTACAAATTCATACCGGAATGGGTGCAGAATGCCGTTAAGTTCATCAGAAAAAACAAACTTGCCTATAATTTCATTAACAGTCACTACTGGGATGCCGGCCTCGCCGGTGACCTTCTCTCCACAGAGCTTTCCATAACGCACCTGCATACTCCACATTCCCTGGGAATCTGGAAAAAGGACCAGATGGAAGCCGATTATTCCGAAGACAGCGGCAGTTTTGACCGGAAATACAATTTTTCCGTCCGCATCAGAAAAGAACGCGAAATCTATAACAACTGTTCCTGCGTCATAGCGACAACGCCGCTGCAGTTCGAGAAGCTTAACCGGGATTACGACATCCCCGAATCGAAACTCGTCATGATTCCCCCCGGATACGACGACAACCGGTTTTACGAAGTCGGAGCGCAGAGCAGGGAAATGATACGTAAGAAACTGGGTTTCGAGGGGAAAGTGATCTACACGGTCTCGCGCCTCGCTGCCAACAAGGGGCTGGATCTGCTCATCCACGGGTTCAGCATTCTCGCGGAACGGGAAAAAACGGCACGCCTCGTACTTGCCGTGGGCCATGAAAACAGGAATGCCGGGGAGGAGGCCCTTTACAGGGAACTCGAGAACTTAAGAAAATCCTACGGGCTCGAGGACAGGATATCCTTTACCGGGTATATTTCCGACGATGATCTGCCCGATTATTACCGAGCTTCGGACGTCTTCGTGCTCCCGTCCAGGTATGAGCCCTTCGGCATGACGGTCATAGAAGCCATGGCCTGCGGCACGCCCACGGTAATAACCATTCACGGGGGCCTGTACAAGATTTTCGAGTTCGGTTTCCACACAATGTTCACCGATCCCTTTGACAAGGAGGACCTCGGCATCACCCTGCTGAAAACACTTCGGTACCCCTCCCTGCGGAAAAGACTCAAGCACAAAGCCGCGCAGCTGGTACGCAGCACTTTTACCTGGACCGGTATTGCCCAGCAGCTTATCAATACCGCCGAATTTCGCGGTTCCGAGTCGCTTTTCCTCCACGTAAGGCGCGATGATTAAACTTTTTTCTTCCGACCTCGACGGAACACTCCTCGGTAAACCCGACGCAACCATAAGCTTTACAAAAAACTGGGATGCACTGCCGGAAGAGGATCGTCCCGTTCTCTGCTACAATTCGGGCCGCCTGTTAAACGACACGCTGGAAGTCGTTACGAATTCCGGCCTTCCGGAACCGCAGTACCTCATTTGCGGTGTAGGCACCATGATCTACCATACAGCAGACAAGAAGCTGCTCAAGGAATTTACCCAGACCCTCACGCTCAACTGGGACCTGGCGCTGGTTGAAGACGCGGTAAACAGGCACTTTCACCTTGAAAAGCAGCCCTCAAAATATCAGAATAAATTTAAATCCAGCTGGTACTGGCACGGTGCGTCACCGGAAGAATTGAGCGCGCTCAAGAGGCAGATTACCCATTCCGGTCTCAAGGTGAATATAATTTACTCGAGCTCCAGGGACCTCGATATAATTCCCGAATACGCGAACAAAGGGAATTCCCTGGTCTGGCTTCTCGATACCCTCTCCCTGGTTCCGGAAGAGGTGGTTGTGGCCGGCGACAGCGGAAACGACTCTTCCATGTTCAGGATTCCCGGAGTCCGCGGCATTATCGTGGAAAACGCCCAGCCGGAACTTTTCGAAGCCACGGTCGATCTGCCCACCTTTGTATCCCTGAAGCCCTGCGGGGACGGTGTATTCGACGGCCTTCTCCATTACGGGGTGCTTAAGACAATTCTTCCGCTCGACGAGGGTGAAAGAAGAGAAGCATCCAGGGACCCCGTCATACGATATGTACTCGGCAACCAGGCCGCCAGGTCGCTTATGGAGGTAGAACTGTCTCTG
>SPDA01000322.1 GCA_004525155.1 Spirochaetales bacterium | reverse complement strand
GTCAATTTTATTCGTTTGCCCGAGGAATAGGATGTATGGAAGGCTTCCATAATTACCTGAATCCTGTACCCATCCTCGAATGTGGCCCCGAAGGGCGCTACCTCTTTGCCGTTCACGATACAGTCGATGAAATGGGCAAGAGCGTGTATGTGTCCGTATTCCCAGCCGCAGTTGTGTCCCGGCGGAAGTATGAGGGTTTGGAGGGGATGACGGCCGCCGGTGACTGACACGTTCGCGAACCCCTGAACTTCCTTCAGCACCGAATCGTCCAGGTACACCTGCAGATGGTTCGGGTCTTCGAGATCGAAGGACATGCTTCCTTTGGAACCGTTTATCTCCCAGGCCAGCTGGTTTTTTCTGCCTGTGCTTACGCAGGAGGATTCGATGGTCCCTATGGTCCCGTTTTCGAATTCGACCAGGGCCATGTTTTCCTCGTCTGCCTTGACCTGTTCGACAGCTCCGCTTCCCGATGTCCTGGTCCCGTTATAGGTTTTGACGATACCGCTTAAGCTGACTATTTCCCCTATAAGGAACCTTGCCATGTCGATGATGTGGCTGCCGATGCCGAGAAGGACGCCGGACTTTGTGCCTGCGGCATACCACGCCCCTTCAAGCGGAGTTTCCGGATTGTGTCCGGCATCCTGCAGATATCTTCCACGGAACTGGTAGAGGCTGCCGAGGGCCCCGGCGTCAAGCAGCTGCCTGGCGAGGCGCACGGCGGGGAAAAACCGGTAGTTGTGGCAGAGCATATGCTTCACGCCGGCTTTTACGGCCGCGTCCCGCATGGCTTTAGCCGCCGGTACGGTCATGGCCAGGGGTTTTTCACAGATAACGTGTTTTCCCGCTTCGGCGGCCGCAATAGACGGCGCCTCGTGCCTGTCATCAGGCGTGCATACATCCACCAGGTTTATCCGGGGATCAGCTATCAGCTTTTTCCAGTCCGTATAATAGCCTCCCGATTTCAGACGGAGGGCGGTGTCGCGGACCGCTGTCTCGTTCCTGCCGCAGACGGCCACCAGGTCCGGGTAGGCGGGCGGGTCGGGGTAGGAAAATGGAATTTTCAGGTAGGCGTTTGAATGGACCTTGCCCATGAAACCGTGGCCTATGACGCCGACGCCGATATGCGCCGGTTTTTCGGCAGCAGCCCGGGAACTATCGTGAAAACCGTCGTAGGAACTCATAGCTTGCCCTCCCGCAGTTTTTTCAGATAGCTCACGCTCTCAGCCACCGCCTGGTCTTCCGCTGGATAATCGGGGTGCAGGTAATCTATCTCGATGGCGAGAAGACCCTTGTACCCGTTTTTTTCAAGTATTGTAAGGACGGAGGGAAAATTGATAATGCCTTTGCCGACGGGCACGCTGGCGAAAAAAGACCAGTCCGCCGGGTCCCCGCCGTAGAGGGGTGCGCAGTCCTTGGTGTGGGTTGCAAAAATACGGCCTTTGAGTTTTTCAGCGAAATCTTCCGGCTTCTCCCCTATGCGGAGGGCATTGGCCGTATCGAAGGTTACCCCCATGGAGTTTGAAGAAACTCCGTCGAGTATTTCGAGAATCTCGTCGGCGTTAAAATCAAAATGATTTTCCATGGCAAGTTTTACCCCGTGGTCAGCGGCCATGGCCGCCGGGCTTTTAAGAATTTTCGACAGTTTCCCTATCTGGGTCTTGTGGTCCTCGTGCCTGAAGGCGAGGCTCGAACCGACTATGCGCATGACGCTAGTGCCCAGAATTTCACAGGTTTTAAAGTGTTTTTTCAAATCCTCGAAGGCTTCCGGTTTTTTGCCTCCCTCGTATCCATCCGGATGACCCCAGGCCACCACTGTCTCCAGGTTTCCTTTATCGATGATTTCCTTAAGTGATTTAAGGTAGACTTCGTCAAAACTGTCGAAAAAGCAGGTTTCAAGGCTTACGCCGTCCACTTTCAGTTCGACGGCCCGGCGCAGGAAATCCGCATAATTCATTCGTTTGCCAGGATCTTTCTGGTTCGGGTAAATTTCTCCGAAGTATCTGTGATAGCAGTAACTGTCTATTCCGATTTTCATAGCTTCCTCCGTTAAAGCGCATGTATGGTTTGATATTATACTAGGACGGGATTCGCATACTGGTCAAGACTGAAAACGCTGATCCAGGTGAAATGATGTAAGGGTTTCATGTTCTTCACCGGGCCCCGGGCTGCGGAAAACGCGGGTTGCGTCTACCGGGCAGCCTGCCGCGCCAGGGCTTCGTGGAGAGCCAGGAGAAAATCCCTGTTGTCAGCCTGAACATAGGTCATGGATCCGCCGCATCTGCTGAATGTCTTGCAGTATCGAAGGTAGTAGGCCGGATTGTCCATGGGCGGTTCACCTTTTCCCTTCCAGTCCCAGGTCGATTCCGCAAGGTCCACCACATACATGCTGTGGTTTGTGATGTTTTTTCCCTGATTAAAGGCGGCATTCCGCGCCATGGAAAGGGCTTTCTCGAAGATCATGGGAGACATGACCGCGGATCCTACGGACAGGTATACGCCGCCGTCGAGATTCGAAACGCTCTGCACGAAAGACAGAAAGTCGCGTTCCGCGGTCCTTCCTACAGCGGCACCGCAGTTTGCAGGATGTGTGTAGATGATGTCGTGGCCGAACATGGGGTGGCCGGTGAACGGAATGCCGAGCCTGAAAGCCGCCGCCTGTACGCCGAAGCGCTTCCACGGATGGTGTACCCTGATGTGTCCCGCTGTCAGGGACAGCGTTTTTACCGAATAAAGCAGATCGAGGGCCGCCGCCGCCGCGGGAGGATCCGTCTCCGCCGTTTCCTGCACTTTTTCGAGAAGTTCCGCGGCCCCGGGTATAATAAGTCCTTCCTGCTCGACCAGTAAGCCGACCGATTCCCCGTAACCGAGGCCGAGATGTGCGCCCAGGGTAAGGGCTAGGTTCAGATAAAACCCGGTTTCCTCCCAGATGCCGAATTCGCCCTTTGGAAGATTCTCCGCCACGTCCTCGCTGGACTCGCCCTGGTAGGCGAATTCCCAGTCGTGGATGATGCCGGCGCCGTTCGTAGCCAGGTGGGTGACCCAGCCCCGCTCCATAAGGCCGATGAGGACCGGCGACAGTCCGTTTTTTACCGCATGGGCCCCGAAGGCGAGGATAACCGCCTTGTTCTCCCGCCGGGCCCCGAGGATTTTGACGGCGGCCTCTTCCGCCGCTTTACCGGCCCGGGCGGAGAGCCGAAGGGGTGCGTCTCCGGGTCTGACCTGCACCTCTTCCAGCCTGACTTTGTTCTTTCTCTGTGCCAGAGGTTTGAACGAAAGTTTCGCCCTGTCGAAATATTTATCACTCATGGGTCAACCTCCGAACAGGAATTCAAGCAGGGCGGAACCCTGCGAAAAATCCGGAATGACAAGATGCGCGCCGGCAAGGATAAGCCTCCCGCGTTTAGCTTCGTTAAAGCCGTGCCTGCGAACTTCGTCGCTCGCTACGCCCACCGCGGTCCCGCCCCGTTTCCTGGTTTCGCGCAGTTCCACTGGACCGTCGCCGAAGGTGATGATGCCCGCGTTTCCTCCGGCGGAACCTCCGGCGCTGACGGTCTTTATTATCTGCTGTATGACAACTTTTTTCGGTTCATGGTCGATTTTACCGAGGGCGCCGCAGATCCCGCCGTTAAAGAGGCCGGCATAGCCGAGCAGTTCCGCCTCCCGCTGAACGTCCGCCTGGTCCGTTCCGCTCGCAAGGAAAAGGGTTAAACCCCTATCCCGCAGAGCTTTAAGGAAGGGAACGGAGCCTTTTACCGTGAAATCCGAAAGATCCCGCTCGCCCGATTGAAACCGGCGGATCCGTCCGTCGACAAGGGCCATGAGACGTTCGTTGTACACGGCCTTGTAACCGTGTTCGTCCAGTACGCGGCCGGCATAGCCGAATTCTTTGACAAGTCCCACCAGGGACCGCATCTGCACCAGGGTCT
>SPDA01000219.1 GCA_004525155.1 Spirochaetales bacterium | reverse complement strand
TGCCTTCCACATCGAAAACCGGTGCGCCGATGCACACGATGCCGGAGGTATATTCCTCATCGTCGTAGGCAAGCCCGGTTTTTCTGGTCATTTCAAGCTGTCTTATGAAGTCAGTGCGCAGTACAATGGTATTTGATGTCAAACCAGGCAGACGGGAGGGCAGAATTTTTTTCACTTCCTCTTCATCCATAAAGGCCAGCACAGATTTTCCGTAAGCGTTAGGATGAAAGTATACGAGGCTGCCGGGAACTACCCGCAGGTAAAATTCCGTTTCCGGACTGATGGAATCCATTACAAGCATCCGGTCGCCCTGCGGAACCTGCAGCTGGCAGGTTTCTTCGGTTTCCCTGCAAAGCCATTCCAGGTGCTGTCTGGCCCGAAGGCGGAGATCGAAGCGGGTGTAAAGACTCATGCCGAGGGTAAATACCCTGGTGCTGAGCTGATAACCGCCGGAAACCGGGTCCTGCTTGGTATACTCCCTCTCGGTAAGTCTTTTTAAAATCCGGAATACTGAATTGATGGGGAGCTTCAGCTGCCTGGCAAGCTCCGTGGCACCATAAGGATGCGGGTGTTTCGCCATGAATTCCAGAATGTCCAAAGCCCTGTCCACCGCGGGCGCTGAATATTCCCTTTCCTGTTTATCGCTCGATTTAGCCATTATTGTTTGTTCTCCATGGATACCTTTCTTATTTTATAATAATAGTATAAATTTTATATATCAAACAGTCAACCGAATTTTCAATTCTACCTGCACTGTGGATGTAAACGCATAAACCGGCATGATATAGCCTGTGCAATTTTGCCTGAATCGGCACGGACACGCCCGGAATAATCAGCTCAACGACATTTTTTGAGGATTTCTATACCTGTAACTGTTAAAAAAGGATTGCAGAATTTAATTGGTATATGATACAATCAGATATATCAGATATTTCTCCACTTGTAACAGGAGAAAAAAATTTAAGGAGGTTTCTTACATGATTAAGAAACGTGTATTTCTAGTTTTCCTGATTCTGGCTCTTCTTCTTCCGGCGTTGATGTTCGCCGGCGGGAAGTCGGAACAACCCGCACAGGGTACAACGGCAGAAGCCGCGAAAAAAGCGCCCAAAGTCCGCTTCATCATGATGGGCCTCAACAATCCCTACACTTCCGCCCAGGCCCGATATACCGAAGAATGGGCAAAAAAACTTGGTTGGGATTATGTCCTGTATGACGGCGAACTCGATGCGAAAAAGAACGCGGAGTATCTGGATTACGCCATTACCGAGAAACCGGACCTCATTATCCTCATGCCGATCGATTCAACAGCGGTCAGCAAAGGAATCAAGAAGGCTTTTGACGCGGGTATTCCCATAATCATGGAGCATATGCAGGCCAACCCGGAAGATGAAAAATACACCATGGTGTATACCGGGCCCAGCAATTACCTGCAGGGGACCCTGGCAGGAGAAATGTTCAATGAAAAACTGAAAGGGAAAGGAAGCGTCGTAGAGATAACCTGTGTTCCCGGCCAGGAAACCACCATCGGCAGGCATAACGGCGCTGTTGATAAGTTGAAAGAGCTCGGCGACGGCGTCAAGATAATCGCCTCCAATAACGGAGACGCCCAGGTTGACCTGACCCTTAAAGTAATGGAAGATTTCCTTACCCGCTTCGGCGCCAAGGGAATAAACGGCATCTATGCCTGTGACGACACTATGGCCGTAGCCGCCACCATCGCCCTGAAGGAAGCCGGTATTCCGGAAGGCTCCATTCCCATTATCGGCGTTGGCGGAAGCCGCGGCGGTCTCGCTGCCATTAAAAGCGGGGCCATGTACGGCACCATCGCCCAGTCCCCGAAAATTACCCAGGTGCAGACAAAAGATCTCGCGGTAAAAATCCTAAGCGAGGGGCTTAAACCTCCCTACAGATTCGACCCTTACTATCAATACGTCAGTACCCCGAAAGTTACAAAAGCAAATGTGGATGAATTTCTGCCCGGCGACTGGTAAAATTTAAATGGTCCGGCCTTGCGGCCGGACCATCTTTTTTTAAGGATTGAGTCATGGATAGACAGCAACCGTATTTGGCCGTTGAAAAAGTTTCCAAACAATTTCCAGGAACCCTTGCCCTTGATGAGATCGATTTCGATCTTTTCAAGGGCGAGGTACATGCCGTTGTAGGCGAGAACGGGGCGGGAAAATCGACGCTCATGAAGATACTCTCCGGCGCCTATCTTAAAACTTCCGGCAGAATCATGCTCGAAGGAGAAGAGATAAACCTGCAGGGCGTAGACAGCGCCCAGAAACTCGGCATCAACATGATCTACCAGGAGTTGTCGAACCTTCCGAAACTTTCTGTCGCGGAGAACATTTTTCTCGGCGTTCTGCCGCGCAGGAAAATCCTGGGAGCGGTGGATTTTAACACTTTATACCGTGACTCCCGCGTAATCCTGGAAAATTACGGGCTCGCAATCTCCCCGAAACAAACCCTGGCAAAACTGACGGTTGCTGAAAAACAGTTTATAGAAATAATCCGTGTTATTTCCGCGAAAAACGCCAAGATAATTATCATGGACGAGCCGACATCCTCATTATCCAGGGATGAAACTGAAACGCTCTTCCGGATAATCAACGAACTGAAAAAGAAAAATGTAACAATCATCTATATATCACACAGGCTGGATGAGGTGGTCACCATAGCCGACAGACTGAGCGTGTTCCGCGACGGAAAAAACCGGGGCACCCTTGAACGCGGCATGTTCGATGAAGAAAAAATAATTACGCTCATGCTCGGGCATTCGCTCGAACGGGAGCAGAAAAAGAATCTTCAGAGCGACGAAACGATTTTCGAAGTAAAAAACCTTTCTATCCGCAGGCAGATAAACGGCTTCAATATGCATCTTAAGCGCGGAGAAGTGCTGGGTATCGCCGGGCGTATGGGTTCCGGTAAGGACGCGCTTGTCAAGTCATTATTCGGGCTGTGGCCGGCTCAGTCGAAAGAATTATTTTTCAAGGGAAATAAAATAAATATACGGAACCCCAAGGATGCACTCAAGCACAAGCTGGTGTATTTGCCGGAGGAGAGAAAAGTCGCATCCCTTTTCCTCCAGCTGAGCGTAAAGTATAACATTTCCCCGCTGCACCTTTTCAATGTTTACGGCAGATTTTTTCTTAAACGCAAACCGGAAAATGAGCTTTCTGCCGAATATATTTCCAAGCTCAATATCAAGACAACAGGCCCCGCGGAAACCATCATAAACTTAAGCGGCGGAAATCAGCAAAAGGCCATATTCGCCCGCCTGCTCGCCATACAGCCGGAGATGATGATTTTAAACGACCCGACCAGGGGCATCGACGTGGGAAGCAAGGAAGAAATTTACAGGGAAATTCACAGACTCTCCGCGGGGGGCACCTCGATCATACTCGTGTCATCCGAAATAGAAGAGATTGTTTATCTGTCAAACAAGGTAATCGTACTTTCCAGGGGAGATATCGTCGGCGAATTCGAGGGCGGTGACGTGACACTGAAAAATATACTTACGTGCGCAGTCAGGGTAAAAAAATGATAAAACAAAATATTTCAGCGTATATCAAACGACAGCCCCAGCTTTTCATTCTGGCGGGGTTTATCATTATTTTTTCTGCTGCGATTCCCTCGTTTTTTTCCGTCGGTAATTTCATGAATATACTCAAGCAGAATTCCTCGTTATCCATTGTAAGCTGCGGACTTGCGCTCGTGGTTATCGGCGGCAACCTGGATCTCTCGGTAGGATCGCTCCTCTCCCTGACCCTGGGGGTATCCCTCAGCATGACCATGCACAATTCTTTTTTCGCTATTGCCGTACCGCTCCTGATGGCCCTCGGTGTAGGCGTTATAAATGGCTATATTGTAAGTAAATTTAAAGTAAGTTCCATAATTGTCACCCTGGGGTCCCTGTCGGCGATAGCCGGTTTCGTGCAGTTTTACAGAAAAGGCAACATTATCATGGGGCTGCCCGGCCTCTTCTACTCCAGGATTACCGACGCGAAACTTCTCGGCATACCTTCGTACGTCATCATCTTCATCGTGCTTGCCGTTTTATACCAGGTAATCCTGACAAGAACTTCCTACGGCCGAAAACTCCTTTACCTGGGGGTGAACAGGGAAGCCGCTGTCGTCGCCGGCATCAATGTAAAACTCATTACGCTTATTTCCTTTGTCATCTGCAGTTTTTCCGTCGGAATAGCCTCCGTGCTGCAGGGGGCCCGTCTTCTTCAGGGCAGCACGAACACCGGCGCAGGTCTCGAGTTTGACGCGCTCACCGCCATCTTAATCGGCGGCATCAGTCTCAAGGGAGGCAAGGGCAGCATCGGCAGTGCGGTTATCGGCGTTTTTCTGCTCGCCGTCATAATCAATGCGCTTACCCTTCTCAATGTGCCTTTTGAGTGGAGAAACATTGCGAAAGGCATACTCATTTTAATCGCGATTATCGCGGATGTTCTGGAGAGGAAACGATATGACCAGTAGAAAACTCGGGCCCTTGGTTAATGAATACAAGATTGCTTTCCTGATAGTCGCGGTCGCCATACTGATGATAATCAGGACAACCTATTTTATCAGTTTCGAAAACCTCATTAACATTTTTACAAAAATAGCCATCGAAGGGGTCATCGTTATCGGCATGACCTATCTGATCATTCTCGGCGAGATAGATCTTTCTGTGGGCGAGACAATGGGGTTAAGCTGCACGATGAGCGTTATACTCCAGCAGTACGGCGTTCTTCCCGGTATGTTGTCCGGAATACTGATAGGCGCATTCATCGGTTTTCTCAACGGCGTGGTCGTGGTAAAACTCAAGGTCGCGTCCATAGCCGCCACCCTGGGCATGATGATTTTTGTAAACGGAGTTGTGTACGTCATCACCAAAAGCCTCGCGCCGGCAGGCGGCAATTATTCCATTTCCGGAAAAAATGAAAGCTTCGCCCTCCTGGCCGGAGCAAAGGTGTTCGGCGTTCCGATGATGATAATTGTCTTTATCGTC
>SPDA01000238.1 GCA_004525155.1 Spirochaetales bacterium | reverse complement strand
GGAGGGAAAGGATCGGCTGCCGCGCAGATGGCGGATCAAGCCCTGGGTTTTCGGTATCGCGGCAGGTATACTGTTTGTCCTGCTGGAAGTTGTATTCAATTTGTACCCGCCCTCTGCCTACGGGTTCTGCCTCTCCTGCCACACGAGGGACCTGATAAGCACCATCGTAAACCGGCTGGCAGGCACCTCCTGGGGAGCGACGATTCTATCAGGCAGGGTGCTCATGCTTACATCTCCGGCGGTTATCGCGGGGGCCCTTCTCACGGCCCACTTCTTCCGGGAAACCAGGTTTAAAAGGGCCGAAAAACCGCTGCGTTCCTTTATTTACGGCTTCATCATAATGACTGCGGGTATTGTCATTTTCGGCTGTCCCACGAGGCTCCTCCTTAGGGCCGGCTATGGGGATATTTACGCCCTGGGCGGGGTGGTCTTCATGTACGCGGGCGTCACTCTTGCCACCGTCATCATGCGGTTCCGTATTACAAGGCGGACCGGCTCATGAACATCCTTGCTACCCTCGCACTCTGCGTTACCGGGCTTCTCATCGGTTTCCTCGCCCAGAGGAGCAGGATCTGTTTTATCGCCGGTCTCCGGGATTACATTCTCGTGAGGGACAGGGAACTGCTCATGGGGCTCTTCAGTTTTGTCGCCACGGTGTGGGTCCTCACTTCAGCCTGTTACGCCCTGGGGCTGCTTCAATCCGGCATGCCTGAGTTCGGGGACATACGGGTTAAGATTCAGGTGCTCCCCGTTCCCGGAGCCGAGGGTCTTCCGGGCGGTCTGAAACCCCTGCGGCTGCTGGGAGACGGCAGTCTTCCCGCTCCCTTGTGGTCGATTGTGAATCCCTTTTTCTTTGTGACCCTGGCCGGCGGATTTCTGCTTGGTTTTCTGTCCGTGCAGGCCGGGGGATGCGTTCTCCGGCAGCATGTACTCGCTGCCCAGGGAGACAGGGATTCTCTCTGGTACCTTGCAGGATTTTACCTGGCTTCACCGGTTTTTTACCTCGTGCTCTACCGGCTGTTTGCCTGGGTGTATTGATTGGACCATCCCGAACGGGCGCCTAACTGCCTCAAGTGCGTTTACTTCAGGGTAACCTACGATCCTGCCTATCCCCGGGGCTGCAGGGTCTTTGCAGTCAAGTCACGGGACCTGCCGAGCATGGAGGTGTTCAAGGCCACTGGACATCATTGCCCGTCCTTTGTACTATCACCAAAAATCAGGGAGTAAGAATGGGTTTAAATTGCGGCATTGTCGGTCTTCCCAACGTGGGGAAAAGTACGCTCTTCTGCGCGCTCACCTCGGTACCCGCGGAGGCGGCAAATTACCCTTACAGCACGGTGGAGCCTAATATCGGCATCATCGATATACCGGACGAGAGACTTTATAAAATCGCGGAGCTTATTCCTCCGAAAAAAATCATACCTGCCACAGTGGAATTCGTGGATATAGCGGGGCTTGCCAAAGGCGCTTCCAGGGGGGAAGGGCTGGGCAACCAGTTTCTTTCCCAGATACGGCAGATGGGCATCATCGTGCAGGTGGTGCGCTGCTTCGAAGACCCCGACGTGGTCCATGTCAGTCAGACCCTGGACCCGGAGTCGGACATAGAAAGCGTCAACATCGAACTCGCTATTGCGGATCTGGAAACTGTGGAAAAACAGATACAGAGGACGGAAAAGAACCTCAAGTCTGCGAACAAGGATATGGCAAAGGAAGCCCAGGGTATGATGCCCATTCTCGAACTTTTAAAAAGCTCCTTGGGCGAAGGGAAGCCGGCCAGGCTCCTGGATTTGAGCGAAGAGCAGGAAAAACTTATCTACGACATGCATCTTATAACCAGGAAGAAGCAGCTCCTCGTGGCAAATGTCGATGAAAATCATTTAAGCGGGGACAGCCCCCTGGTAATGGCCGTTGAACGGGCAGCAGCCGCGCTCGATACGGAAACGGTTGTCATCTGCGCAAAGCTGGAGTCCGAAATAGCCCTTCTGGAAACAGCGGAGGAGCGGAAGGAATTTCTTGCATCCGCCGGTCTGTCCGAGTCCGGGTTGTCCAGGCTCATTCATACGGGGTACCGGATGCTGGGCCTACGGACCTATTTTACCGCAGGTGAGCCGGAGGCGAGGGCCTGGACCTTCCACGAGGGGGCAAAGGCCCCGGAAGCGGCAGGTGTTATTCATACGGATTTTCAGAAAGGTTTTATCAAGGCCGAAGTGTATCACTGTACCGATCTCTTCGAACTAGGTTCCGAACAGAAAATAAAACAGGCAGGCAAACTGCGGCTCGAAGGCAAGGAATATGTTGTCAAGGACGGGGACGTCATGCATTTCCGGTTCAACGCGTAAGGAAATCAGGCGCCGCACGCCGGGCGATAGAGCTTACGAATTCCTTGAAATTACATCCCTGGGAAACTCGGGAATCCTCCTGCGGACTTCCTCCGTTTCCCTGGCAATTGATCCGTATTTTCCCGATAAAACCGGCGAAAATGATGTAAGCACAGGCATACTTTCCGAAATTCCTGCGCTCGCCGGTTTTCTCATATCCCACGACCACTGGGACCACTTCGATCCGGAAATGGTAGCCCTGCTCGCGCGCAGACACGGGGCTGCCGTAATCGGTCCGGGGCCGGTGATGGAGAGGCTTCGGTCCCTGGACCCGGAACTCAAGTCTATACGTCTGCAGCCTCCCCTGCACGAACCGGGTTTTGCGGCCTGCTTCGAAACAGCCGCCCTTAACGGAGAGTGCAGGATTACAGCCTTCAGAACGCCTCACGGCCGGGTTCACGTAAGTTTCCTGGTGGAGGTTCCCGAAGGGCGGCTGTTTTTCGACTGCGACAATCACGAGCCTGGAACCCTGCCGCTTGGCAGGATTAAACCGGTGGATGCCTTGTTTCTCTATCCCTGGAAAGGCTCGGGATGGCGCGCTTTTATCGGAGATCTTGCCCCTTCCGTCTGGTTTCCCGTTCATCTTTCAGCAGGAGAAATGGAAGAATACAGGAGCGGCCGGCTTCCCTCCTGTCTCGGGGGGGAGCCCCTGCCTGCGGAAACCCTCATTCTTGAGCCGGGCGAAACCCGGTATCTAAAATAATCCTTTCCTGAAAGCAGATTTGTTTGTAGATTAATTATCATGGAAACAGAAGTTATTTCCGCGGACCACGTTTTCAAATCCTACGGATCCTTGAAGGCCCTGGACGATCTCAGTTTCAAGGTAAGCGGTTCGGAATGTTTTGCCCTCCTCGGTCCGAACGGAGCCGGTAAAACAACCATGATGAAGATTCTCTACGGCAAGGCCGTCCCCGACAACAACGCGGAAACACGTCTGTCTGTTTTCGGCTACGACCCGAGGAAGAACGAGCTTGCCATAAAAAACTGTTCCGGCGTAGTTCCCCAGGATAATAATCTTGATGAGGAACTGAATATATTCCAGAACCTTTTTATTTTCTCCAAATTCTACAAGATACCCTCGAAGGAGGCCGAGACCAGAATAGAGGAACTCCTCGATTTCATGGAGCTCAAGGAAAAAAAGAAGTCGAAGATACGTGAACTGTCCGGCGGCATGAAGAGGCGGCTTGTTATAGCCCGGGCACTTTTGAACAGGCCGAAGCTGCTTATCCTTGATGAACCCACCACAGGACTCGATCCCCAGGTAAGGCACCTCATCTGGGACAAGCTTCTTGGCCTGAAGCGATCGGGGGTAACGATAATGCTCACCACTCATTACATGGAAGAAGCCTTTCAAATTGCGGACAAGCTAATCATCATGGACCAGGGAAAGTCACTGATGTACGGAAGCCCGAAAGCCCTGCTTGCGTCGGAGATCGAAACCCATGTGCTCGAGCTTTCCAGGAAATCGGCCGAGGACAAACTCCGGGATATCATCGAAAGGGACGGAAATGGAAACCGGATCCGCAAGGAGGAATCCATGGAAAGGGTCCTCTATTACAGCAGCCACACGGAACTTCTAAAAAGCCTCGCGGACAATCTTTCCGCCGGAGACTGGTACATACGCCAGTCTAATCTCGAGGACTTGTTCCTCAAGGCCACGGGGAGGAGAATCCATGAAGCCCAGTAACGCAGGTCTTTATCCGCCTCTCGCCCACAGGCTATACAGCGTGTGGTACAGGCATATGCGGGTTTATACGAAAAACCTGATAAGCAACGGACTGCCCCCCTTTCTCGAACCTCTCATTTTCCTGGCGGGAATAGGTTTGGGGCTCGGAAAGTACATCGTGAAGATGGAGGGAATCCCCTATCTTCAGTTTCTTTCCACGGGACTCCTCATGACCTCGGCCATGTTTACCGCCGCCTTTGAATGCACTTTCGGTACCTTCATCAGGCTAGAATTCGACAAAGTCTATGACGGCATGCTTGCTGCGCCCATAACGGCGGAAAACCTGCTTATCGGCGAGATTATCTGGACAGGCACAAAGGGTTTCTTCTTTACCTTATGCGTTCTTATCATAGTCTCCGCCTTCGGTATCCTTCCGGTTCTGCCTGCCCTGCCCACGCCGATAATCGGCTTCATGACAGGCGCGATGTTCGGAGCCCTTTCCCTGTTCGTAACCTCCATGGTAACCAATATCAATCATTTCAATTTTTTCTTTACCGGATTTTTGTCTCCCATGTTTTTCTTCACGGGGGTGGTCTTTCCCATAGAAAATCTGCCCCGCTGGCTGCAGATCGTTGCCGAGTTTTTTCCCCTGACCCACCCCGTCCGCATTACCAGGGCCCTTGCCGTGGGTACCCTACACCCTTCGCACCTCTGGGATC
>SPDA01000137.1 GCA_004525155.1 Spirochaetales bacterium | reverse complement strand
CTCGGAATCAGCATGATCTATCAGGAACTGGAAAATATAACTAAAATTTCAGTGGCGGAAAATATATTTTTAGGCAGACTGCCGAAGACCCGGTTTCTCGGGTTTATCAATTTTAAGAAATTGTATGCGGATACAGCGGACCTCCTTTTGGCCTACGGCATAACCCTCAACCCAAGGACAAGGCTATCGCAGCTCTCCATTGCCCAGCAGCAGTTCGTCGAAATAATAAAAGCCGTCACCGTAAAAAACGCGAAAGTGATAATCATGGACGAACCGACTTCCTCCCTTACCAAAGAGGAAACGGAGAAGCTTTTTTCAATAATTCTTGAGCTCAAAAAAAAGGGAATAAGCATTATCTATATCTCTCACCGGCTGGATGAGGTGACGGATATAGCGGATACCATAAGTGTGTTCCGCGATGGGAAAAACCGCGGTGTGATTCAGCGGAACGAATTCAAGAAAGACAAAATCATCACGCTCATGGTGGGACATGATATTGCCAAGGTAGATAAAAAACCGGTGGAAAGGAAACGGGTGGTCTTCGAGGTAAGAAACCTGAATATTAAAAATCGCATTCATAATTTCAATATAGAGCTGTACGAGGGTGAGATTCTAGGTGTTGCCGGACTGATGGGATCGGGGAAAGATGAGCTGGTGAAGTGCCTCTTCGGGCTTTGGCCGGCGATTTCGAAGGAAATCTATTTCAGGGGAAAAAGGATAGTCATTCGAAAACCTCTGGATGCCATAAGGCACGGCATCGTTTATCTGCCGGAAGAAAGAAAGATGCAGTCCCTGTTTCTCGAGATGTCCGTAAAGGAGAATATTTCTCCCATCTGGCTGTATAACAATGTGCGAAAATTGTTTCTGAATTTCAGAAAAGAAACTCAACTCTCCAGGGAAATGATCGAAAAGCTGGCCATTAAAACGCCCTCGCCGGAAATGGAAATCATAGGTCTTAGCGGGGGAAACCAGCAGAAAGTCATTTTCTCCAGGCTTATTGCAGTAAAACCCTCCATCATGATTTTAAACGATCCCACCAGGGGGGTAGACGTGAAAAGCAAGGAGGCTATTTACGGGTTTATCAGGGAACTTGCCGCTCAGGGAACATCTATTTTGTTCCTGTCTTCGGAAATACCTGAAATTAACTATCTTGCGAACAGGGTTGTGGTTTTGTCAAAAGGAGAACTATGCGGAGAATTTACCGACGCTGAAGTTTCCACCACAAACATCCTTACCTCTGCGACAAGGGCTTAATATGAAAGAATCCATTATAAAAGACAAAATCGTTGCCTTGCTGAAACAAAAACCGCAATTGGTCCTGCTGATTGTGATTGTAGCAGTACTTCTTATCATAAATCAGAAGTTTTCCACTCTATCGAATTTTGTTAATATTCTTAAGGCAGTATCGGTAATATCCATTATCAGCTGCGGGCTTACGCTTGTGGTCATAAGCGGCGCCCTGGACCTGTCCGTGGGTTCCATGCTTTCCCTGCTCAATGTGGTATCCGCGACCCTGCAGCTGAAAAGCGACAGTGCCGCAGTGTGGGTTCCATTCGTTATCGCCCTGTTTCTCGGCTTGTTCAACGGTCTAATCGTGAGCAAGTTCAATGTCAACTCGATAATTGTAACCTTGGGCTCCCTTTCCATCTTCGGCGGTCTGGCACTGTTGTATGTCAATGGCGCCATCATCATCGGCAGAACCGGTACCTGGTATACCTGGATAGGGCAGGGAAAACTCCTGGGGATTCCTTCTCACATCATCGCCTTTCTCGCTATTGCGGTCATTTTTGAGATTATCCTGTCGCGGACATCCTTCGGCAGGGCCCTCCACTATATCGGCACTAACGGCGAAGCGGCGCGGATAGCGGGTATCAAAACCGGGCTCATTAAAACCACGGCTTTCATTATCTGCGCGCTTTCTGTGGCAGTATCATCCGTAATCATGAGCGCACGCATGAACAGCGGCAGTCCGGTGGCCGGCGTCGGCTTCGAATTTGACGCAATTACCGCCATTGTCATCGGAGGGACAAGCCTTGCTGGCGGCAGGGGCAGCATACGGAATACCGTAATAGGCGTTCTGCTGCTCGCTGTCATAATAAACGCGCTTACGATTTACAACGTGCCTTTCTCGTTTCAGGCAATTGTCAAGGGAATCCTTATAATTGTTGCCATAACCGTAGATGTAAAGGCAAGGGAAAAATATGGAAAATAGAAGATTCCTTTCAATACTATCGGAACAGAAAATACTGCTGGTTATAATCGCCCTGGGCGTATTTCTCGCTGTCCGTTCCCCGTATTTCCTTACCTATTACAATATCGTTAATATTTTCAGTTTCATATCCATAGAAGGCGTTATTGTCATTGGAATGACATTGCTGATAATCCTCGGTGAAATAGATCTTTCCGTGGGCGCGACTATGGCTCTGAGTTGTATTGTCGCGATAATGATGCAGCGCTGGGGTGTTCTCGCCGGTGTCCTGTCGGGACTGGTCTGTGGAATGGGTGTCGGTCTGGTCAACGGGTTTTTGGTAACGAAGTTCAGACTTTCCTCCATACCGGTGACGCTCGGCATGATGGTGTTTTTAAACGGTCTTGTTCTGGCGCTAACCAATGGGCAGTCCGTAAAAGGGGACAATGCGGCATTTATGAAAATAGCCCAGCCTGTCGCATTCAGCATCTCCGGTTCCGTCATTATTTTCGTTCTACTCATAGTTATTTTTCAAATTGTTCTGCGGCGTACGGTATTCGGCAGGAACATTTATGCAGTAGGCGGCAACATTACAGCCAGCAAATTTTTCGGAATAAATGTGAACAGGATAAGGGTAATCTGTTTCGTGATTACCGGATTTTTCGCCGGCCTCGCGGGCGTGCTTCTTGCCTCGAAAATAAATGTTGCCTCGGCTCGGCTCGGTGTAAACAGTGCCCTTCTGGTCATAACTGCCGTTCTTTTAGGCGGTGTGAGCCTATCCGGAGGAGAGGGCAGTATTTACAAGGCTTTTCAGGGCCTGCTTCTCATCGGCGTTCTCAACAACGCCATGGTTCTGCTGCAGTTGTCCTCATTCATTCAGGATATGACACGCGGCGCCGTGCTCATAATTATCCTTATTGTGGATGCCATGTACGTAACCAGGGCAAAGTTCAGGTAATTGCAGCTCGGGATGGCATTCGCAAATTTTTGGTTCAGAAAGGAGGTAGACGGAAGAAAACTTGTCTGTATGTTGCTAATTTATAAATCAAATCTGTAAGGAGAAAAATTACATGAAAAAAGGAAAAGTTTTAGTGGTATTGCTGCTCGTCATGGCGCTTGTGTTTACCGCCATGTCTGCTTTCGCGGCGGGCGGAAAAGAAGCGGGAAGCGCTCCGGCCGGTAAGAAGACGATTGTTCTGCTTATGCTCGGTATGGAATCTCCCTATTGGCCTCCCTATGTCGCCAATGTCCAGAAGATAGTCGAGGCGGCTGGTATGAACTACTTCATGTTCAACGCGAAGTTTGACGCTCAGCTCCAGTCGACGCAGATGGACGACGCCATTGCCATGCGCCCCGCTCTTATAACGGTTTTCCCGGCCGACTCCAAAGGTATAGCTCCCAGTATCAAGAAAGCATATGACGCCGGCATACCCGTTTTCGTATGCAACAATCCGCCAGCCAAGGAATCCGAAGCATATAGCATTGCGTATGCCGGTCCCGACATTTACAAGGAAGGGGTCGCCGCGGCGGAGATGATGAACGACGCTATGAAGGGCAAGGGCAAGGTCGTAATGATCGAAGGTCTCGCCGGTCAGGAAGCACAGATTCAACGAGCAAACGGTTTTATTGACAGGCTTAAGGAACTGGGATCGAAAATCGAAATAATCGCACGGCAGCCGGCGGACTGGAGAAAGGACAAGGCTGTTACGGTTATGCAGGATTTTATTACCAGATTCGGTAAAGACATTGAAGGCGTTTACGGACAGGATGATACTCTTACCATAGGCGCCGCCATCGCGCTGCAGGAAGCAGGTATCGACCCAAAATCAATGGTGCTTCAGGGCATCGGCGGAAGCAAGGAAGGGCTCAAGGCTGTACAGGACGGCGTTATCTACGGAACCGTTATGCAATCCCCCATCGTCGAGACCAATCTGGTAGCGCCCATGGCTGTAGAGATGGTGAAGAAAGGCATGAAACCCGGCGATCATTGGAATCCGTACTACAACTACATGGACCTTCCCAAGGTAACCGCGGCAAATGTTGCGCAATATCTGCCCGGCGACTGGTGATATAAGAACGGCATAACAGATTGTTCCTGTCATGCCGTCGTTGAAAATATGGAAACGCGTGGAGGAGCGGTACCCGTTCCTCCACGCCGATTAAACTACTCCACTCAGAAAAAAAATCAGTTCCGCTGACGGAAGGAAGCTGTATGGAAAAGAGCGAAAAAGGAAGAGCGAAGAAGGACAGAGTCCTCAAGGCTTTCAGGCACGAAGAGCCGGACAGGATACCGATTCATGAATTCTACTGGACAGAATTTTTAAAACAATGGCGCGCTGAACTCGGGCTTGCGAAGGACACGGACCCATACCGGTATTATGACCTCGATCTGATAGTCGTTATGCCGAACCTTGACCCTGTAGTGCGGCCCTTCGAAATTCTAAATCATACTGAATCGGAGACCCTCGTCAAAACAGGATTCGGCGCCATAGTGCGGAAAGTACATGATTTTCCCATGCCCCATTACAGCGGCTTCGAAACGGATACTATCGAAAAAGTGGAGTCCTTCGTTTTCGGTGACCCATGGGACGACAGACGGTTTTTTTCCGCGGGTGACGATCATTTAAACGGGGTGGGAGACGGAGAAATTTTAAGGAATACGCCGGCCTTCATGGAAAGGCTGGAATCCTGGTATCCGGATTTTACCGTGTTCGGTACGGTTATCGAGGCTTCAGAGTTCATGGTCAGGTCAATCGGGCAGGAAAACATGCTCCTGTGGATGGCGATGTATCCGGAGGCCATGGGGCGGTTTGCGGAAAAGATAAACCGGTTTGCCCTTGAAATTACCCGTTCGCAGATAAAGGCTGCCGGCGGCAAACTGGACGGTATTTTTCTCGCGGGGGACGTGGCCTATGCGAACGGCATGCTGTTCTCGCCCTCCTACTGGAGGAAATACTTCAAGCCCGGTGTAAAAGTCATCTGCGAGGAGGCCCATGCTAACGGCCTTCCTGTCTTCTACCACGGCTGCGGCGATGTAAGTGCAATTTTTGAAGATTTGATTGAAGCCGGGGTAGATGCATACCATCCTCTTGAGGCCAAGGCCAATCTCGACATGCTTGCCCTCCGGAAAAAACTGGGGCACAGGCTCGCGTTTTTCGGGAACATGGACGTGCGCGTATGGGGAAGAGGCGATCGGGAAGAAATAAAAACCTATACGTTAAGAAAACTCAACGCGGCCAAGGGAGGCGGCTACGTTTTCTGTTCGGATCATTCCGTGCCTGCCAGCGTACCCGGATCGGTCTACGATTACCTTATATCCCTTGTCAGAAAGTCCGGCGTCTATCCGCTTGCTCTGGGAGAATACGATATTCCCGATTAAAGTTGAACTGCGGCCGGACAGTGTAAAGGAAAAAATTAAATGAGATTATCGAATGTTTCAATCAGGAGGTCCTCATGGAACATGTGCTCTTCATCCAGAAGGTGAAACCGGAAAAAAAACAGGAATATTTGGAGGCTCACCGGAAAGTCTGGCCGGAGCTGCTGAAGCTTATAAAGGAATCCGGGGTAGAGCGGGAAATAATCTGGATAAAGGATGAAACCCTGTACGTATACATTATGGCGAAAAATTTCGACAAAGCCCTCGGGTATCAGGGTGAGACAAAACTGTTTCAGAAATGGGTTGAAAAAATGTCGCCGCTGCTTTCAGAGATCCAGGATTATTCGGAGGAAGGCAGAATAGTCAAACTCGAAAAAGCCTTTGATCTCGAGGAACAGCTCGGAGAAAACATTACATGACGTCCCGGGAACGTGTGCTTGCGGCAATAAATCATCAACAGCCGGACCGGATTGCCATTGATTTAG